>JBOGDG010000528.1:0-1938 GCA_050701655.1 Micromonosporaceae bacterium | reverse complement strand
ACACCCAACAGTGCGACCACGCCCGCCAGTGCGACCAGGCCCGCCGGCGCGGCGAGTGGTGACGCGGCTCTGGGCTGTCCTGGCGTGCGCACGGCGGCATCATCGCACGGGCCCCGGCACGGTGGTCCCGATTGGCACGGTGGTGCCCGGGCCCTGGCCCGCGGAGGGCTAACCCCTCCGTACCCCCTCGGAAATCGCCCGAAGTCCCTACCAAGCGGGAGGAAGGGCTGGTTGCCGGCAGGGAACGCCCGGCTTAATGCGAGCACCCCTCGGTCTTGCCGGGCCACGGCTCGGAGGGCCTGTCCTCGCTGGAGGAAGAACAGATGAGCCGAACCCCTCTGCGGTTGATCGTCGCCGCGGTCACCGCCGCCACGCTCGGCGCGTACGGCGCGCTCTGGTACGCACAGGCGGGTGCCGCGCCCGCACTCACCGCCGCGGCGCCCGGCGCCGAAGCCCCCGCGTACGCGGATCCGAAGGCCACCGGCAGCGCGCCGCGGGCGTTCACGGTGCCGGGTCACCGGGCGTACATCGACGTCACGAAGCTGAAGGGTGGCCCGCCGAAGAAGCGCAGCCCACAGGAGGACTCCGAGCACGAAGACCTGCCGGTACGCGGCAAGCAGGGCAGCGGGCCGGCGGCGCCGGTGCAGTCCACCCAGGCGGCGGTCGCGGCGCCCGGCCCGATCGTCAACGTCAAGGGGCTGGACTTCAAGAACTGGGGCGCGGGGCACCCGCCGGACACCAACGGCGTGGTCGGGCCGGACCACTATGTACAGACCATCAACACCTCGATCGGGATCTTCGACAAGGCGACCGGCGACCGGGTCGCGGCGTTCACGTTCAACACGTTCATGGCCAACAGCGGCACCCCGGAGTGCGACAGCTACAACCGGGGCGACCCGACGGTGGCGTACGACGTACCGTCCGGGAAGTGGATCCTGGCCGACTTCTCGTGGATCAGCTCCTCGCGGGGGCCGTTCTACGAGTGCGTCGCGGTCTCGTCCGGCTCCGACCCGGTCAACTCGACGTGGACGTTCTACTCGGTGCCGGCCGGCGAGGGCGGGCTGCCCGACTACCCGAAGTTCGGCTCCGGCCCGGACGGGGTCTACTTCACCACCAACAACTTCCGCCGCAACCGCTACACCGGCGCCAGCGTGTACGCGCTGCAGCGGTCCAGCCTGGGCGCCGCCTCGCTGAAGGTGCAGCACGTGTCGACCAGCTCGTCGTACTTCAGCCTGATGCCGGCGAACACCGTGGAGGCGGCACCGGCCGCTGGTCCGCAGGTGATCGCGTCGATCTGGGGCGGCAGGATCAACCTGTGGAACTACCAGGTCGACTGGGCGAACCCGGGGAACACCACGTTCTCGCTGTCCAGCAGCCTGTCGGTGTCGTACAGCTCGATCGGGGACATCCCGACGCCGGGTGAGTCGGTGGACAGCCTCAGCCCGCGGGTGATGAACAAAGCGCAGCTGCGTAACGGCTCACTGTGGCTCTCGCACTCCGTCGCCAGTGGTTCCGTCGCCGGTGTCCGGTGGTACGAGATGAACAACCTGTCGGGCACCCCGGCGATCCACCAGCAGAGCACGTACGCGCCGGCCGACGGCAAGCACCGCTGGATGCCGTCGCTGGCCGTCGACAAGCAGGGCAACATGGCGGTCGGCTACAGCGTCGGCAACGGCTCCATGCACCCCTCCATCCGGTACGCCGGCCGGCTCGCCGCCGACCCGCTGAACACCCTCGGGCAGGCCGAGACGTCCCTGATCGAGGGCACCGGCTCCCCGTCGACCGGCAACTTCGGCCGCTGGGGCGACTACTCCGAGATGAGCGTGGACCCGACCGACGGCTGCACGTTCTGGTACACCACCGAGTACTACGAGGTGACCGGGGCGGACCACCAGACCCGGATCGGCTCGTTCACGTACCCGGGTTGCGCCTGTGCAC
>JBOGDG010000527.1:0-2029 GCA_050701655.1 Micromonosporaceae bacterium | reverse complement strand
AGCGCGGTCGACGGGGCGCTCGACGCGCTGCGCAAGGCCGCGCACGGCTCCGAGAACGTGCTCTACCCGATGAAGGAAGCGCTGCGGCTGAAGGCCACCGTCGGAGAGGTGAGCCACGCGCTGCGCGAGGTGTGGGGCACGTACCGCCCGCCGGACAGCTTCTAGACAGAGCACCGGTGAGGCCCGTAGTTCGCCGTACCATTGGTCACGAATAGGTCTCAGGTTCACGGCGCACACCGGTGGCTGTAGGTCGCACCAGGTGTGCGCTGAGTCCGCCCCGGTCGGGTTGAGGCTGGCTGCGGGCCGTACGGCCGATGCCGCATCGCCTCTGCGGGCGGAGTTCCGGGGGCAGGGGGAGACGCCGCGATCCGGCGCCGACCCGGCGATTCGTACACAGTGAGTGACGTTGATGGCCCTGATGCGTGAGTAACGCTGAGTGATTACCCGATCGGGGGGACGCAGGTCGGAAATCGGCGTCATGCGTGACTTCACACATTGTCACGCGTTGTAGGAGGTGTAGGACTGGACGGGTACGGCTCCGGCGCGTCGCGACGGGTTAACGCGCTGGACACACACCGCGATGAGCGGCCATCGCCGCATCGCGGGACCACGTTGCGCAGAGTGACCTGCGTCCGGCAAGCTGTCCGATGCCAACACCCGGCCCGGCACTGACAGGTTTCTTCACTACGACTGAGAACGAGAACAGACCGTGACGAGTCCACCGACGCTGGCTACCAGCATCACGACGTCAAGTCCGTCGTCGGAGTGGTCCGGGCGCCAGGAGCCTACGGCCACCCCGCTTCCAGGCCTGCTCGACAAGTGGCTGGCCTCCCACGGCGCGGAGCTCGTATCGGTACGCCGGCACATCCACGCCAACCCGGAGCTCTCCGGTGAGGAGCACGGCACCGCCGACTACCTCGCCGCGCGGCTCGCCGCGGTCGGGCTGGAGCCGCGGTTCCTGCCCAAGGGCAACGGCGTGATCTGCGACATCGGCTCCGGCGACCGGGTGGTCGCGGTCCGCGCCGACCTGGACGCGTTGCCGCTGCCCGATGTCAAGGATGTGCCGTACCGGTCCACCGTCGACGGGGTCTGCCACGCCTGCGGGCACGACGTACACGCCACCGTGGCGCTCGGCACCGGCCTGATGGTGGCGCAGCTCGCCGAGCAGGGGCAGCTCCCCGGCCGGGTACGCCTGCTGCTGCAGCCCAGCGAAGAGCGCTTCCCGTCCGGCGCCCCCGAGGTGATCGCCGCCGGTGGGCTGGAGGACGTCTCGTCGATCTTCGCGGTGCACTGCGACCCGCGGCTGCCCACCGGGCTGGTCGGCGTACGGTCCGGGCCGCTCACCGCCGCCGCGGACCAGCTGGAGGTACGCCTGACCGGCAGCGGCGGCCACACCGCCCGCCCGCACCTGACCACCGATCTGGTGAACGCGCTGGGTCGGGTCGTAGTCGACGTACCGGCGATGCTGTCCCGGCGCATCGACCCGCGCGCCGGGGTCTCGCTGGTGTTCGGCGCCGTGCACGCCGGTCAGGCCGCGAACGCGATCCCGCAGGAGGGCGTCGCGCGCGCCACCGTACGGGTGCTGGACCGTACCGCCTGGCAGGAGGTCCCGGAGCTGCTGGAGGAGCTGGTGCAGGCCGCGATCGCGGGCACCGGCGCCGAGGCGACCGTGGAGTACACCCGCGGCGTACCGCCGGTGGTCAACGACCGGATGGCGACCGCCACCATCGCCGGTAGCGCCGCCGCGGCGCTCGGTGGCGACCGGGTGGTCGAGAGCCCGGTGAGCATGGGTGGCGAGGACTTCGCCTGGTACCTGGAGCAGGTGCCCGGCGCGATGGCCCGGCTCGGCGTCGGCCGCCCCGGCGAGGAGCTGGACCTGCACCAGGGCAGCTTCGACATCGACGAGCGGGCGATCGGGTACGGCGTACGCGTCATGGTGCACACCGCCCTGGCCGCCCTCGACAACGGCATCACCCAACCCTGACAGAGCCCGCACCCCTGACGCCGCTTCCGCCGCGCGGCCCGCGGC
>JBOGDG010000526.1:0-2067 GCA_050701655.1 Micromonosporaceae bacterium | reverse complement strand
CTGCTTAAATGCACTGGCAAACAAAACACCCTGTTGAGTTCTCAAAGAACACACACCACACCAACCCCCCAACAGGGAAGCCGCGCTCGGGGCTTTCGAAGCTTAGCTGGTCAGTTTCGCGAGTCTGCATCCGGGTCTCCGGAGAGCTTCCGCACTGCCCAAAACACCAGCATACTCCCACCAGCGCTAACTGGCGAGCGAATCCGGTATTCCCTCGGGCCGTACCATCTCGGTCACTTCCGTGTCCGGATCTGTCCGGTGCCCCTCGGGCTTCAAAAACTTACGTCGCCACAGCCTCAGGGTCAAATCGACAGGGCGTGACCCAGGTCACACTTGGCGCTGTGGGCCACGAGCGCCCCCAAACGCTGCCGAGACGCCCCCTCATGACGGCGCTCAGGACACCAGCTCTACGCCGGCGACCTTCCGCTTGCCACGGCGCAGTACGAGCCAGCGGCCGTGCAGCAGCGTCTCCGCTGACGGCGGCGCGTCTCCGTCGGTGATCCGCTCGTTGTTGACGTACGCGCCTCCCTCGGCGACCGTACGGCGACCCTCGCTGATGCTGGACGCCAGCCCACTGTCACGCAGCAGCGTCACCACCGACGGCAGCTCGCCGCGTACCTCGGTGAGGCCGGCTTCGGCGAGTGCCGCGCGCAGGGTGGCGGGCGCCAGTTCGCCGAGCTGGCCCCGGCCGAACAGCGCCTGACTCGCCGCGATCACCTGCCGGCACTCGTCGGCACCGTGCACCAGCGTCGTCAGCTCCTCCCCGAGCGCACGCTGCGCGGCGCGGGCTGCGGGACGCTCGGCGGTGTCCTTCTCCAGCTGCTCTATCTCCTCGCGGTCACGCAGGCTGTAGTACTTCAGGTACTGCACCACATCGCGGTCGTCGGCGTTGAGCCAGAACTGGTAGAAGGTGTACGGGCTGGTCAGGGCGGCGTCGATCCAGACCGTGCCGCCTTCGGTCTTGCCGAACTTCGTACCGTCGGCCTTGGTCACCAGCGGCGTGGTGAAGGCGTGTACGGCGCCGCCGCCGCGACGGCGTACGTAGTCCACGCCGGCCGTGATGTTGCCCCACTGGTCCGAGCCGCCGAACTGCAGCGTGCAGCCGTGCTGCCGGTGCAGCTCGAAGTAGTCGTTGGCCTGGATCAGCTGGTAGCTGAATTCGGTGAAGCTGAGACCGGTCTCCAGCCGCGCTTTCACCACCTCGCGGGCGAGCATGCGGTTGACCGGGAAGTGCTTGCCGACGTCGCGCAGGAAGACGATGGCCGACATCGGGCCGGTCCAGTCCAGGTTGTTCACCAGGATCGCGCCGTTGTCGCCGTCGTACGTCACGAAGGGAGCGACCTGGTCGCGGATCCGGTTGACGTACCCGGCGACCACTTCAGGCGAGTTGAGCTCGCGTTCGGTGGCTTTGCCGGACGGGTCGCCGATCTGGCCGGTGGCTCCCCCGACCAGCAGCAGCGGCCGGTGCCCCGCCAGCTGGAGTCGCCGTGCGAGCAGCACCTGGACCAGGGAGCCCACGTGCAGGCTCTGCGCGGTGGGGTCGAAGCCGATGTAGAAGGTGACCGGGCCCGCGTCGAGATGTCGCCGCAGCTCGTCCAGGTCGGTCGAGTCAACGATCAGGCCACGCCACTGCAGGTCGTCGATAAGGTTCACGACCCCGATTCTTGCCTACCGGCGGCGCGGGCACGCACCCGGTTTCCGAACCTCCGAGACCACGCCGCCTTAGACAGGCCGGCCCGAGGTTCGCCGCGGTACGTACCGGCGGAAGGGACTGACGGTGGGATCGTCGGCGATCCAGAACCGCCACGGGGTGTCGGTCCCGACCCCCACCCGTGGGCCCGTCAGCACCGGACCGGAGGGGTCGCCGGGCGTCAGCACCAACGGGCCGGTGCCGTCCAGCAGCGGCGTACCGTCGGTGGCGCCGTCGATGCCGAGTGCGGAGGCCAGCCTGGCGGGGCCACGCGCCAGGTCGCGGTCCCCGGCGCCGTTGCGGCGGGCGCGGGCCATCTCGGCCCCGGAGACCACCTCGCCGGCCCGCAGCAGCACCGCCGAGCCGTACCCGGGTGG
>JBOGDG010000525.1:0-2100 GCA_050701655.1 Micromonosporaceae bacterium | reverse complement strand
CACCCGGGCTCCGTCAGGCGCCTGGGCGTAGCAGCGGCGGGTAGAGCAGCGGCGCCTCGCCGCGCCGGAACAGCTGCGCGGGTCTGCCCCGGTCGCCGCTGACCGTCTCGTCGGTGGGGTCACGAAGCCGGCGGTGCCGGTCACCTTGCGGTGGAAGTTCCGGGGATCCAGCGGTACGCCCCGGGGCCGAGTGCTTCGTACTCGTCCCAGGACATCCGGATGCGCTCGGGTGCGTCGTCCACCGCGGGCCTCGCCATACATGCACGGTGCCTATGCCTGGCATCGATCAGGTGGTTGATTGCGGCGCCCACCGCTTGGTGGCGCGAGACTCGCGTCCCGGCCGATGCCGGGGAGCTCGTACCGGCGGAAGCTGGAGCTGGTGAGCACGCCGATCGACGTTGGAGGAGAACATGGCAGCCCAGCCCACACGCATCACCGGCGAAGCTGACCTGCCCGCGCGCACCGGCCCGCTCGGGCGGGTGGTGCGGTTGTTGATGGTGGCGGCGGGGGTCTGGTTCACGTACCACGTCTGGGTCCGGCGCGGCTTCATCTTCACCCACTTCGACCTGCCCCTGACTGCGGTGGTGGTGTTCTCGACGCACCAGATCGCTGGCCTCTTCGGCAAGGCGAAGCTGGCTGACACCGCGCTCGCAGTGGCGGCGGCATCCACGGCTGGGCTGGCCATCGCGTGGACGGGCAGCCTGTGGGCGCCGCCGTTGTCCTGGCTGGTGTGGGGCATGGGCAACCTGCTCCTCGCCGTCATCACCGTCACGCTGCTGGTGTCGGTGTTCATCGGCACCCCTGGATGCGAGCTGGGCGTACTTGCCGAGGTGACTCCCCGGCTACGGCGCCAGGTCCGCCGCGCCGAGGTGATGTTCTGCCTGGTCGGCCTGCACAAGCTCGACGCCTGGGAAGCCCGCCGTGCGAGAACGGAGTAACGCCATGGAGGAAACGACATCGTCCCCGCCGGGGCTCGATCTTGAGCGGCTGGTGGAGGTAAGGCTCAACGAGTTCCGCGAAGTGCCCGGCCTGTTGGAGTGGCAGCTGCCCATCGGCGCGGCGCTTTTCCGGCTGGTGGCCGAGGCCCGGCCGCTGACTGCCGCGGAGATCGCGTCCGTGCTGCGGTTGCCGGTCGGCGAGGTCTCGCCACGCTTCGATGGACTTCTCCAGGAGCTGGGAGTTGTACGCGACAAGGACGGCAACGTGACCATCGCGGCGATGTCTCCACAGGGCACACAGCTGCCGATCTTCCGATTCGCATGGCGCGACACGGGGAAGGTCGCCGAGATACCGGGGTGTTCAGGAGACATGCTGCTGCCCGTGCTGGCGGCCCGCCGTCCCGCCCGAATCGACCTGCCGTGTCCCGCCACCGGCCGAACGATAAGTGTCGAGGTGGGGTCCGCCGGAGAGGTCGAGAGGGTGGATCCGGCAGATGCGGTAGCGATCATGGAGAGCCTCGACTCGGAGTCGCACCCCCGCGACTGGGTTCGCAGCGACTGCGCGGCAGGGCTGTTCTTCGCCTCCGCTGAGGCCGCCTCCGAGTGGCTGGCCGAGCATCCCGGCTACCTCGCGGTTCCGATGGCGCTCTTCTTCCGTACCGAAACCCAGATCTTCACCCGGGCCCTCGCCGAGGGCGACAGACTCCGATCGTGAGCCGCCGGTCCCTGTTGGTCAGTCCTGGCCGCGGCGGGCGCGGTCGGCCAGCACCCACTGCAGTACGGCGTCCTCGTCCATCGGGTCGACGCCGTCGGCCACCATCCGCGCCAGCACGTCGGTCACCGGCTCGCCCAGCGACTCGCCCGCCATCAGATCGGTGTACGGCACCACGTACTCGGTGATCGCCTGTTTGATCGCGGCGATCTCGGGCACGGGCTGGCCGCGTACCCGGCCGGCGTACGTGACGAAGGCGTCCAGCACCTCCGGCAGCCACGGTGCGGCGCGGTGACCGGAGGCGACCTGCCGCGGGGTCCAGTCGAGCAGGAACAGCTCCACCGCGGCGGGGCTCCAGCGCAACGGGTCGCCCGCGTTGTCGTCGCACGCGAAGTCGACCGCGGCGCGGGCGCACCACGCGATCACCTCGGCCGCCGGCGGCTCCGGGTG
>JBOGDG010000524.1:0-2126 GCA_050701655.1 Micromonosporaceae bacterium | reverse complement strand
ATCCACCGAAGGGCGGACGCGACGGCGCCCCCGGCGGGGTGGCCGGGGGCGCCGTGGACGGTGTGTGCGGGTCAGCCCTGGGGTGGGGCGGACTCGGCCGGGGCCGGCTGCTCCGGCTGCGCGTTGCGCGCCTGGAACCAGTCCCACACCTGCTTGCCGGCCAGGATGAACGGCAGCAGCGCGATGTAGTAGTTGATGATGATCCAGCCGCCGAACAGGAACACGTAGCCGGCCCAGCCCGCGATCACCAGACCGAGGATCGCGCCGCCGACGCGCCACAGCGGGCTCTTGCCGGGCAGCAGCGAGACGGCGAACAGCACGATGCCGCCGATCGCGTACAGGGCGAGCACGGTGGTGCCGAATCCGCTGTCGAGGTTCATCTCTGCGTAGTGCATTCAACTCTCCGAGGGGTGTCGATTCTCGGCCGTCCGGCCGAAACGACACACCTTATGGCACGTACACAAATGGCGTTGCCCGGACAGGCACCGGTGACGAACCGTCAGGGGAGGTACGGCGCGGGTCAGCGTGGGATCAGTCGGGCGACCACGTCGTCGGCGGTGATGGCCTTGCTCACCGACTCCGGGCTGGCGTCCGCCAGCTCGCCACGGGTGATCATGGCGTACACCTCGGCCATCGCGGCGAACAGGTCGGGGGTCAGGCCGGCGGCGCCCTGGGTGGCGGCGATCTCTCGCATCTCCGGTGCGAAGCGCCGCGACTTGCTCGCCGCCAGTGCCACCCGGTACGCGGGATCGAAGCCGAGGCCGTCGGTGAGGTCCTTGATCACCGGCTCCAGTACGCCGTGGTGGTCAGCGGTCAGCATCGTGTGGGCGCAGAGCGCGGTCAGTCCCTTGTAGACGCTCGCGGTGCACATCTTGAGCGCGCTCGCGCTGCCGACGGTGGCCCCGACCACGCGGGGCCGTACGTTGGTCCACGGCAGCTCGGCGACCCGCTTCGCGCGCCGGCCGGAGAAGTAGAGCTGCGCGCCGGGGCGTACCGAGGGCGGGGCTCCTGAGATGGCGCCGTCGACCAGCTCCAGCCCGGCGCGGCGCAGCACCTCGGAGACCGTACGCATGGTCTCGGGTGACACCGCGTTCAGGTCCGCGACCAGCGGCGTGGCATGGGTACGCAGCGCCGCGGACGCGATCGTGACCGCGTTGGCGACGGCGGCGGCCGGTGGCGTGACCGAGAGGAT
The DNA here is from genome assembly GCA_050701655.1 of Micromonosporaceae bacterium. GTDB lineage: Bacteria > Actinomycetota > Actinomycetes > Mycobacteriales > Micromonosporaceae > WHSM01. Next base: position 934 of record JBOGDG010000524.1, on the reverse strand, counting down.
CACGTCGGAGCTGGAGACCACCGCTTCGATACTGTCGAGCACCTTCAGGTCGGCCTGCGCCGCGAGCCGTCTGGTACGCCGGGACCGGCCCGCTGTGGTGGTCACCACCCGGGCTCCGCCGGCCGCCAGCACCTGCCCCAGCGCGCTACCCATGTGGCCCGGGCTCAGCAATCCGATCGTCACCATCCGCCGATGGTAGATCCAGGTTGATCAATGACGGCAGCGTCGTCTTGCGCCGCGGGATGTCGGTAGACGCGTGGACGGCGCCCCCAGCGAGGGGAGCGCCGTCACAGTACATCCGTTCCGGGTTACCAAGCGTGCAACTCTTACGTCGAGGCGGTGACACTGTGCCGTACAACGGCCTGTCCCGACTCGACACGCCTCCCGCGGCTGGTCGCGCGTGGGTGCCCGGCGGCTGTACACGGAGCCGATATGAGAGGGAACGTAGCCCACTCGCCTTATCAAGTCCGCAACTCCGTTCTACGCCGTCCGCTTCCAGATCGCCAGCCCTTCCGGGATGTCGATCACCGACCTGGCACGGCGTACTTCTGATTCGGTGCGTTCGGGGACGTTGTACCCGCGGATGCCGGGCCGTCTGGCCCGCGCCGGTTTGCTGTCGCCGCCGATGTGGCCGCGCCCGCAGAAGGCGGTTCACATGAAAGCCGGGGCGGAAGGTGAGCGGGCGGGGAGGCGTACCGCCGGAAAATTGTGGCGGTGGTTACGGCGGTTGCGGTTGAGAGATAGGTAAGGCTTACCTAAGCTAACCGATCATGACGTCGCTTCCCATCGCCACCCTCGAGGTTGCCCAGCCGGACACCGAGCCGGCGCCCGCGGCTCCCCACCCGGCAGTACCGGCCGGCACGAGCGCTGTCCGCCAGCCGTCAACCGGACAGCCGGCAACCGGCCAGCCATCGACCGGGGCGCCGGCCCGGGG
>JBOGDG010000523.1:0-2130 GCA_050701655.1 Micromonosporaceae bacterium | reverse complement strand
CGACAGGGGGGCTAATACGAATTGTCCTCATGTTATCCGGGTTTCGGCGGGCATGCCCGCCCGGTGGCCGAATCCGGCGGCAGGTCACAGCGCAGGCCGGACCGGACACGCCGATACAGTGAGCGGGTCGGTAGGCCGGGTGAGCGAATCCCAGGCGCCCGCAATACCGTTAGCAGCAGGAACGCCCCGCGCACCGGCACCGCGCATCCCGGACCGCGGTCCACCCGGCGCCACGCACCGCAGGAGGTAGCGCCATTACCAGCAAAGACCGCGGCTCTGGAGTCGACATGGTCTCCGGCGAGCTGGCCGGGCTGGCCGAGCTCCGGGCGATCCTGCATGTCCGGCCGTTCCGCCGGCTCTGGCTGGTGCTCGGGCTCTCCTCGCTGGGCGACTGGCTGGGGCTGCTCGCCACCGCGCTGTTCGCCGCCGAGCAGGTGACCGGCTCTACCGCCAAGGGGCTCGCGTTCGGCTCCGTGATCGCGGTGAGGCTGCTGCCGGCGCTGATCTTCGGCACGCTGGGCGGCATCATCGCCGACCGGTTCGACCGGCGCTACACGATGGTGGTCTGCGACATCCTGCGGTTCGGGCTGTTCGCCTCGATCCCGCTGGTCGCGCTCGCGGTGCACCACGGCGCCACCGCGGTGGCCTGGGTCGGCATCGCCAACTTCCTGATCGAATGCGTCGCGCTGGTGTGGATGCCGGCGAAGGAAGCCTCGGTGCCCAACCTGCTGCCGAAGGCGCGGCTGGAGAAGGCCAACCAGCTCACCCTGGCCAGCACGTACGGGGTCGCCCCGGTGCTCGCCGCGCTGGTGGTCGGCGCGCTCACCAGCATCACCGGCACCCGGCTGATCGAGCCGATCTCCGCGTACGCCAGCCCGATCGACCTGGCGATCTACTTCAACGCGCTGACCTTCCTGGCTGTCGCGCTGGCGGTGCTGTTCGGGATCAAGGAGATCAGTGGCCGGGACGGGCGGGCGGTACGGGCTGCCCGGAGTACCGGCATGGCGCGGCAGTTCGTCGACGGCTGGCGGTACGTCGCGACCCGTCCCCTGGTACGCGGTCTGGTGCTCGGCATCCTCGGCGCCTTCGTCGGCGGCGGCGTGGTGGTCGGCACCGCGAAGTTCTACGCGATCTCCGTCGGCGGTGGCGACGCCGCGTTCTCGCTGCTGTTCGCGGCGCTGTTCATCGGGCTCGCGCTCGGCATCGTCGGCGGTCCGCCGCTGGTGGGCGCGCTGTCCCGGAAGCGCTGGTTCGGCATCAGTATCGTGTTCTCCGGCGCCGCCACGCTGCTGCTGGCGATCGCGCCGCACCTGTCGATCGGTGTGTTCGGCGCGCTGCTGGTCGGGATCGGCGTCGGGATGGCGTTCCTGGCCGGCGTCACGCTGCTCGGCACCGAGGTCCCCGACGACGTACGGGGGCGGGTGTTCGCGTTCGTGAACACCGCTTCGCGCGCCGTACTCATGCTGGCGATCTCGCTCTCCAGCGTGCTGGTCGGCTTCGGCTCCTCCCGGCACCTCACGCTCGGTGTGATCGGCTTCGACATCAGCACCACCCGGGTGCTGCTGGTGGCGGCGGGCGCGGTCGGGATCGCGACCGGGCTCTCGGCGTTCCGGCAGATGGACGACAAGCCGGGCGTGAACGTGTTCGCCGACCTGTGGTCCTCGATCCGGGGCCGGCCGCTGGGGATGCCCGAGGGCCGCGCCGGGCTGGGGCTCTTCGTGGTGTTCGAGGGCGGCGAAGGCGCCGGCAAGTCCACCCAGGCGGTCAAGCTCGCCGCCTGGCTACAGGTGCACGGCCACGAAGCGGTGCTCACCCGCGAGCCGGGCGCCACCAACGTCGGAGCCCGGATCCGCTCCATGCTGCTGGAACGTGACGCGCTGCCGGCCGGCGAGACGCTCTCGCCCCGCGCCGAGGCGCTGCTGTACGCCGCCGACCGCGCCCATCACGTCTCCACCGTGGTACGCCCCGCGCTCGCCCGCGGCGCCGTCGTGGTCAGCGACCGGTACGTCGACTCGTCGCTGGCGTACCAGGGGGCGGGGCGGGTGCTGCCGGTGGAGGAGGTGGCGTGGCTGTCCCGGTGGGCCACCGGCAGCCTGAGACCGGACCTGGTGGTGCTGCTCGACCTGGAGC
>JBOGDG010000522.1:0-2133 GCA_050701655.1 Micromonosporaceae bacterium | reverse complement strand
GCTTCGACGCGACGCCGCAGGGGGTGGCGGCGGTGGTCGCGGCCGCGGCGGCGGCGGCCCCGGACCTGGTGTTCGTGGGGCTCGGCTTCCCCCGCCAGGAGCAGCTGATCACCCACCTCGCGGCGGCGATGCCGAAGGCCTGGTTCGTCGGCTGCGGCGCGTCACTGGCCTTCGCCGCCGGGGAGGTACGCCGCGCGCCGGGCTGGATGCGCCGTACCGGCCTGGAGTGGCTGCACCGGCTCGGCTCCGAGCCCCGCCGGCTGTTCCGCCGGTACGTCGTCCACGACCTCCCGTACGCCGCGCGGCTCCTCACCAACGCCTCATTCCGCCGCCGCTGAGCATGGGCGGCCAGCTTTGTGGCCGTTCTGCTGTCTCCCCGGCCTGCGACACAGCACATCGGCCACATACCCGAGCGGCGTCCCCGCACCCGGGGCGGGAGGGGTGGCGTGCGCAAACCCGAGCCGCCCCACGGGTCGATACGCTTGCGGCGCACCCGTACCACCGAGATGTGGGGAGACATGGCGACGCGTCGCTCCTGGCTCGAACGGCAGCAGGTAGTGGTCGCGGCGGCGATCACGGCGATCGGTGCGGTCATCGTCGGGGGGCTCGCGTTGCTCGGCGGCCTGATCACCGACGATCCGCCGGTACCCGTTCCGTCGGTCAGTCCCGCGCCGCCGCCGAGCGTGTCGATCACGTCCTGGCGGGAACGCCAGGTTGGCGGCGAACGGGAGTACGTCTTCGCCGGCACTGTCACCGGACTGCCGGGCGGCTGGGAGGTACGCGTGGTCGGCCAGCCGGCGGACACCGCGACCACCGGCGCCACCCGCGCCGAGAGGTGGCGGGTGTCGCCGGCCGCCACGCTCGAGGTGAACGGCCGGTGGTCGGTGCGGTGGACGGAGTCCGAGTCGCTGGACGACACCCGCTGGTTCGCCGTTGCCGTCAGCCCCGTGGACTGCCCGCACGCCTGCGGCGCCAGGCCGCCGGTGAGCGTGGATGAGCTGCGCCGCCACGGTCCGGCCGCGCCGGACGTACGCGCCTCGGCGACCCCGCCCGCGCGCGATTAGGACAGGCCCTAGCCGGGACCGGCGGTCAGCGCCTCGCTCGGGACCCCGTCGGGGTAGAAGCGGGCCGCGGTGGCGGCGGTACGGATGCGCACCTGGGCGATCTCGTGCTCGGTGAGCCGCTGCCGGTACGAGCCGAGCGCCGCCTTCGAGTCCATGGGACGGAACGCGGTCTTCGACAGGCCGTACCGCAGGGACCAGCGGTGCGAGCCGGCCTGCTCGCCGCCGCCCCGGGTGGCGGCGCGCACCGTCGCCTCGGCGCGCGCGGACCAGGTGAGGCCGCAGTGGGCGTACAGCCGGGCGAAGCCGCGCTCCGGGTCGGTGGCGAGATCTTCGTAGCGCTGCACGCGTACCCCCGGAAGGTCTTTGAAATAACTGTCCACAATGGAGTACGCCAGCCGCCACAGCGTCGCCACCAGGGTCACGTGGTCGGGGGAGCCGATCAGCTCGCGCAGCTCCGCCACCAGAGCGTCGGAGAGCAGGTCGCGCACCAGCAGCGGCTGTTCGAGCAGCTCATGGAAGTGCACCCGCCAACCGAGCTTCTGCCAGCTGCCGACCAGCGCCACGGGATCGCGTACCAGTACGACCGCGCGGCAGCCCAGCCGCTCGACCAGCCAGCGGGTCGACAGCAGCGCGAACGGGTCGTCCAGCAGCGCCCGGCGGCGGCGCAGCCGGCCGAGCGTGAAGGCGGTGCCGTACTTGCCGAGCCGGGCCAGGTCGTACACGCCCCGGTTGCGGCGCAGCTCGGCGCCGAACCGGTAGCGCAGCCCGATCGTGTCCCGGAAGGCGGGCAGCCAGTCCTCGGCGTTGTCGTCGCAGATGTACTGCCAGCGGTGGCCGACCCGGGCGTTCAGCACGCCGGGGGAGTGGCCGGGCGGGTGCTGTGGGTTGAGCGGCTCGTTGACGTACACCAGCTCGCCGGAGGCCTCCAGCATCTTGCCGACCCAGCTGGTGCCCGTCCGCGGCAGCCCGGTGACCAACAGCGGTGCGTTCATCGGGAGCCCTCTCGGGATAGGAAGGTGTCCAGCCGCAGCGGCCGGCGCAGCCACCACAGCGCGGCGAGGTAGCAGAC
>JBOGDG010000521.1:0-2143 GCA_050701655.1 Micromonosporaceae bacterium | reverse complement strand
GTGCCGCCCTGCGAGCCGGTCCACGCCTGCTCCATCAACGCGGTCGGGGCGGCGATCGCGGACAGCGGGAAGCCGCTGGCCAGCCCCTTCGCGGTGATCACGATGTCCGGGCGTACCCCGAAATGGTCATGTCCCCAGAACCGACCGGTACGCCCGAACCCGGTCTGCACCTCGTCGAGGATCAGCAGGATCCCGTGCCGGTCGGCGCGCTCGCGCAGCCCCCGCATGAACTCCGGGTTGGCGGGCACGTAGCCGCCCTCGCCGAGCACCGGCTCCACGATGAACGCGGCGGTGTCGTTCGGGGCGCTCTGAGTCGCCAAGAGGTAGTCCAGCTCGCGGAGCGCGTGTGCGGTCGCGGTCGGCTCGTCCCAGCCGTACCGGTACGCGTACGGGAAGGGGGCGTGGTGGACGCCGCCCATCAGCGGGGCGAAGCCGGCTCGTACCTTCGTGCCGGAGGTGGTCAGCGTCGCGGCCCCGATCGAGCGCCCGTGGAATCCGCCCTGGAAGGCGATCAGGTTCGGCCGGCCGGTGGCCTGGCGCGCCAGCCGCAGTGACGCCTCGACCGCCTCGCTGCCGGAGTTGACGAAGAACATCGAGTCCAGCCCCTCGGGGAGCACAGAGCCGAGACGCTCGATCAGGGTGAGCAGCGGCCGGTGCATCACGGTGGTGTACTGACCGTGGATCAGCGTGGCGACCTGCTGCTGCGCGGCGGCGACCACGCGAGGATGGCAGTGGCCGGTGCTGGTGACCCCGATGCCGGCGGTGAAGTCGAGGTAGCGGCGGCCGGCCTCGTCGTACAGGTGGACACCTTCCCCGCGGGCGGCCAGCACCGGGGTTGCCTGCTTGAGGTGTGGGGAAAGAGCGGTCACGGGGGCTCCCTCGGGGCTTGTGGTGTTTGTAGGATTGTCGACAACATGCATAACACGGGACAGGGAACGGACACAACGGTCGGAGGAGAAGCGTGATGGCTGGTACGGCAGCTCGTGAGAAAGCGATCGTGGACGCGGTCGACAAGGAGTTGTTCATCGGCGGCAAGTGGCGTCCGGCTGCCTCCGGGAAGACCTTCGACGTGTACGACCCGGCCACTGGCGACGTGCTCTGCCAGGTCGCCGACGCGTCGCCGTCCGACGGGATCGACGCCCTGTCGGCGGCGGTCGCGGCGCAGCCGGATTGGGCGGCATACCCGCCCCGGGAGCGCGGTGAGATCCTGCGCCGGGCGTACCAGCTGCTGACCGACCGGGCCGACGACCTGGCGCTGCTGATGACGCTGGAGATGGGCAAGCCGGTGGCCGAGGCGCGCGGCGAGATCCTGTACGCCGCGGAGTTCTTCCGCTGGTTCGCCGAAGAGGCGGTACGCATCGACGGCGGGTACGCGGTAGCGCCGTCCGGTGCCGGTCGCTTCCTGGTGATGAAGCAGCCGGTGGGGCCGTCGATCCTGATCACCCCGTGGAACTTCCCGATGGCGATGGGCGGCCGCAAACTCGGCCCCGCGATCGCCGCCGGCTGCACCTCGGTGATCAAACCCGCCGGGCAGACCCCGCTGTCGATGCTGGCGCTGGCGGCGATCCTCGCCGAGGCGGGGCTCCCCGACGGAGTGGTCAACGTGGTCACCACCAGCGACGCGGGCGGCGTGATGGAGCCGATGATCCGCGACGGCCGCGCCCGCAAGCTCTCCTTCACCGGCTCGACCGTGGTGGGTCGGAAGCTACTTGAACAGGCGGCGGGGTGTGTGCTGCGTACGTCGATGGAGCTGGGCGGCAACGCGCCGTTCGTGGTCTTCGACGACGCCGACCTGGACGCCGCGGTGGACGGCGCGATGCTGGCGAAGATGCGCAACATCGGAGAGGCCTGTACGGCCGCCAACCGGTTCCTGGTGCAGCGGGGCGTCGCCGATGAGTTCGCTAAGCGGCTCGCGGCCAGGATGGCCGACCAGAAGATCGGCCGCGGCACGGAAGAGGGTGTGATCGTCGGGCCGCTGATCGATCAGAGCGCGATCGACAAGGTGACCACGCTGGTTGCCGACGCCGTCGACCGCGGCGCCACCGTACTGACCGGCGGGGACGCGCTGGACGGGCCGGGGCACTTCTACCCGCCGACGGTGCTGGCCGGCGTACCGCAGGAGGCGCGGATGACGCACGAGGAG
>JBOGDG010000520.1:0-2225 GCA_050701655.1 Micromonosporaceae bacterium | reverse complement strand
CGGCCGGCCACTCGGTGGTCTCAAGAGTGGTCCACCTGCCAGTGGCAGTCGACGGTGTACTTTCCGCCGTGGCCCTTGAACGTGAACCGACCGCTGGGGGCCCGGTAGTCCGTCCACCACCCCTTCTCGTAGCCGGCGGCCACGGGCGTGTGGAGGCCGATGTAGGTGAAGCCGGGCTTGAAGAGGTCGTCCATCAGCAGCCCGATGATCCAGCCCGCGAAAGCCTCGACCACCCAGCCGACGATCTCGCCGATGAGCTGACCGAACGCCTCGCCGACGTACTCGGCGGCGAAGTCGCCGACGTACTTCTCCACCTTCTTCTTGATCTCGGGAGCCGCCTTCACCCAGGCCATCTGCAGCGCGCCTGAGAACCCCCCGTGGTCCTCTTCGGCCATCACCACGATCGCCGAGTACCAGCGCGGCCAGTCGGCTTTGCCGGCGACCGGGAAGCTGGCGAAGGTGCCTTTGGGATAGCTGAAGGTGCGCTTGTCCCCGTCGTCGAAGCCATCGTCGGGCTGGTTGTTCGGGCGGACCTTGTACGCGTCGACCTTCTTGGCGTTCCCGTTCTCGTCGACCGCCAGCCCGCCGAACAGGATGGTGTCCGAACCGGGCCACTCGCCGTCGGTCTCGTCGACGCAGTGCACCCAGTCGAAGTGCAGCCGTACCGCGGTGACCTTCGGCACCTTGATCGACAGCTTCGGCCGCTTCGGCGGCTTCGGCGGCTTGATGTCGATCTGCACCTTGGGGCGGCGCTTCAGCGCCTCCTTCAGCGCGGTGTCGGAGATCTGCAGCCGGCTCGCCGCGACGGCGGAGCCGAAACCCGTGGACCGGTACGCGGCGGGCTCGGCCTTGCCGTACTCACCGAACTCCCTGGTGCGGGTAGCGGGCGATCCGACCAGAGCGCGCGCCTGGTCGCGGACGCGGCCCAGGGCGTCCGGCTTGAGCGACCGTACGGCCGCCCGGAAGTGTTCCTCGACGCTGTCACCCGGCGCCGCGGCGTCCGGATCGGCGGCCACCGCCGCGAACGAATACTTCATCGCCTGCAGCGAGGACTCCGCGATCTTCTTGAGCTCGGGATCGAGCTGGGGTGCGGCGCCGATGGTGTTCACTGTCATGTCTCCCCCATAGGTGATTAGGAACGGATGTCCCGATCGTTGGGGGTCCGGCGTGACAAGTCGTGAGTGTCAGGTTGCTTAACATTCGGAGGGCAACGTCGGGTTGGTTACCTAGCCTCTGGGCATGGGTACTCACTGGCCGCTGGTAGGCCGTACCGAGTTGCTCACCCATATCGGACAGACGCTGACCGATGCCCCACGCGGAGTGGTGCTCGCGGGCGCCAGCGGTGTCGGCAAGACCAGGCTCGCCCGGGAAGCGCTGAGCGTCCTCGACCGGCGCAGCCATCGCACCACCTGGATCACCGCGACTACCGGCACCCGCGCCATCCCGCTCGGCGCGCTGTCGCACCTGCTGCCCGGCGAACCGCCGGTCGCCACCGATCGACTGGCGCTGCTCCGGGTCGGGGCGGCGGCGCTGGCCCGGACCAACGGTGACGGGGGTACGCCGATCGTCGGGGTGGACGACGCGCACCTGCTGGACGAGACCTCAGCGGCGCTGCTGCACCACCTGGCGGCGCAGCGGCGGGCTGTGGTCGTGGCGACGGTGCGCGACGATGTGCCCGTACCAGCGGCGATCACCATGCTCTGGAAGGACGACCTGGCCGAGCGGATCGACGTACCGCCGCTGGACCTGGAGGGGGTACGCCAGCTCGCGGACGCCGCCCTCGGCGATCAGCTGGACCAGACCAGCCTGCGGCGGCTGCTGCGCGACACCGGCGGCAACCCGCTCTACCTCCGGGAGTTGCTCGCGGCCGGGCATCCGCTGTTCCGGGGGTACGACGGGGTGTGGCAGTACCGTGGCTCGCCCGCCGGGCTGCCCCGGATCGTCGAGCTGGTGGAATCCCGTATCGGGGAGCTGGCCGCGCGGGAGCGGGAGGCGTTGGAGCTGGTGGCCCTCGGCGAGCCGCTGGAGCTGGGATTTCTGGGGTCGCTGGCCGACGACTCGGCCGCCGAGCTGGAACGGCGGGGGCTGCTGGATGTCCAGGTCACCGACGGCCGGTGGTCCGCTGGGCTGGCGCACCCGCTGTACGGCGAGGTGGTGCGCTCCCGGATGCCGCGACTGCGTTCCCGGGCGGTACGCCGCCGGCTTGCCGAGGCGTTGGCGGCCAC
>JBOGDG010000519.1:0-2240 GCA_050701655.1 Micromonosporaceae bacterium | reverse complement strand
GCCGCACACCGGCCGCCGGGGGCACCTGCGGGTGCTCCCGCCGTCGCAGCCGTAAGTCGTCGCAGCCGTAACCCATCCTGGGGGGCACCCACCCGTACCGGCACCTGCTGGCGTGTGAGTCAGTAGGAGGTGGTCATGGACCCCGAAGCGTCCTTCGGTGAGTACGTCGCGGCCCGGCACGGCTTCCTGGTCCGGGTGGCGTACCTGCTGACCGGCGACCGCCACGCGGCCGAAGACCTGGTGCAGCTCGCCCTGGTACGGGTGGCGCGGCACTGGGAGCGGGTGATCGCCGGCGGCGACCCCGACCCGTACGTCCGGCGGGTGCTCTACCGGCAGCACGTCTCGCAGTGGCGGCGCCGCTGGCGGCACGTCGAGCTGCGGCCGGAGCCGCCCGTACCGGCCAGTGGTCCGCCGGATCCGGCCGGAGCCGTCACCACCTCCCTGTTGGTACGCCAGGCGCTGGCCCGGCTCGCCCCGCGGCAACGCGCGGTGCTGGTGCTGCGCTACTTCGAGGACCTGACCGAGGTGGCCACCGCCGAGGCGCTCGGCTGCTCGGTGTCCACTCTCAAGGGTCGTTAGAGGCTATTCTTGTCCTAGCGGTCCCGCGATGGGACGGGTTTGGGAGGTGCCTTCGATGGTACGGCGCGGTGGTGCGGGCGTGAAGCGGCGGCGGTGGGAGAGCAAGGCCGAGCTGCTGGCCGGCGGTGACGCGGTGTCGGCGTTGACGTACGAGCGCGCTAGCCAGGACAAGAAGGAGCAGGGCAAGAGCGTTACGGACCAGCGCGCGCTCAACCATGCGGAGGTGGCGCGGCACGGGTGGCGGCTGGCGGCGTCGTTCTGGGACAACGACCGGTCCGCGTCGCGGCATGCGACAAAGGAGCGGGTGGAGTTCGGGCAGCTTCTTGAGCGGATCCGTACCGGGACTGATGACGTGTTGGTGGTGTGGGAGATCTCCCGCAAGGAGCGTGACCTTGCGGTGTACGTGCAGATCCGGGACCTGTGCTCCGAGGTCGGGTTGTACTTCTGGCTCGTAGGTGGGCAGTTGTTCGACCTGCGGGATCGCAACGACCGGATGTTTCTGGGGTTCCAGGCGGTGCAGGCGGAGTTCCAGTCCGACTACATCCGCGACAACGTGCGGCGCGGGATCGACGGCGCGGCTGCCGCTGGGAAGCCGCACGGGAAGGTGACGTACGGGTACCGGCGTATCTATGACTCGCGGACCAAGGCGTTCCTACGGCAGGAGCCGGACACCGAGGTACGGCAGGCGGTCGGCGCGGACGGCACGGTCGCCGAGTACACGCACGCTGGCGTGGTGCGTGAGGTGTTCAAGCGGGTCGCGGGCGGGGTTCCGTTGATCAGGATCCAGAACGATCTAAACGACCGGGGCGTCCCGTCCTCGCAGGGCAAGGCGTGGCTGCGCGGGATCATCCGCAAGATGGCGCTGAACCCGGCGTACATCGGTAAGCGGGTGCTGCGCGGCGAGGTGGTCGGGGATGGGCAGTGGCCGCCGCTGGTGGACGAGGAGACGTTCTGGTCGGTCCGCCGGCTGTTGGGGGACCCGTCGCGGACCACGACCCGTCCCGGACGGGCGGTCCACCTGATGTCCTACATCGCCGGGTGCGACGTGTGCGGTGGTCCGCTGCACGCGACCAAGGCCAAGCGCCGCACGGTCCTGGGCGGTCACTCGGTGGTCTACAACTGTCTGAACCGCCGCTGTGTCGCGGTGACCGCCGAGCTGTTGGACGAGTACGCCGAGCGCGTCGTGGTGGCCTGGCTGTCCCGTGAGGACATCTACGAGCTGCTGTCCTCCGGCAACGGGGACGAAGAGGTCGCCCAGGCGCGAGCGGAGGCGGCGCGGCTGCGTGACGAGCTGGAGGAGTGGCGACAGCTTGCCGAGGCCGGTGACGTGTCGCCAGTCTCCTTCGCCCGCGTCGAACCCGGTCTGATGAAGCGGATCACGGAGGCGGAGCAGCGGGCCGAGGATGCCGGGGTGCCGCCGGTACTGCGGGACATGATCGGGCCGGATGCGATGGCGTCGTGGGCACGGCTCGGTGACGAGGTGGGCGTGAAGCGGGAGATCATTAACACCATCGCGGAGATCCGGGTAAAGCCCGCCGGGAAGGGCAACCGAAACTTCGGCCCGCACCGGGTGGTGTGGCGCTGGAAGTACGGGTCGTAGCGTCAAGGCTGTGGCCGAGGGGGTCGGCGGCGAGTGCGGATCGGGTTCGGGGACTTTGATC
>JBOGDG010000518.1:0-2245 GCA_050701655.1 Micromonosporaceae bacterium | reverse complement strand
GGTGCTCACCGGATGCCGCAAGGGCGCGGTGCCCGCCGCGCTCGCCGCCGCCGGGGCCGACGCCGCCGCCCGGGAGCTGGACCGGCTGGTCGCGCTGTTCGGCGCCGATCACGTCGAGGTGGAGCTGACCCACCACGACCTGCCGTACGACGACGAGCGCAACGCCGCCCTCGCCGCGTTGGCACGCCGGTTCGGCCTGCCGGTGCTGGCCACCAACAACGTGCACTACGCGGCTCCGGCGCGCTACCGGCTGGCGACCGCGCTCGCCGCGGTACGGGCGCGGCGCAGCCTCGACGACGCCGACGGTTGGCTGCCACCGGCCGCCACCGCACATCTGCGCAGCGGCGCGGAGATGGCGGCGCGCTTCGCGGCCTTCCCGGAGGCGATCAGCCGGACCGTCGAGGTGGCCGAGGACTGCGCCTTCGCGCTGCGGCTGTTCGCGCCGAGACTGCCCGAGCTTCCGCTTCCGGAGGGGCGTACCGAGATGTCGTGGCTGCGGGAGCTGACCTATCGGGGCGCCGAAGAGAAGTACCGCGGCAAGCCACACGAGTCCGAGGCGTACGGGCAGATCGCGCACGAGCTGGGCGTGATCGAGCAGCTCGGCTTCCCGGGCTACTTCCTGATCGTCCACGGCATCGTGAGGTTCTGCCGGGACAGCGAGATCCTCTGCCAGGGTCGCGGCTCGGCGGCGAACTCCGCGGTCTGCTACGCGCTCGGCATCACCAACGTGGACGCGGTCGCGCACGGGCTGCTGTTCGAGCGGTTCCTCGCCCCGGAGCGGGACGGGCCGCCCGACATCGACCTCGACATCCAGTCCGACCGCCGGGAAGAGGTGATCCAGCACGTCTACGACACCAATGGCCGGCTCAACACCGCGCAGGTGGCGAACGTGATCTCGTACCGGCCCCGGTCGGCGGTGCGTGACATCGCGAAGGCGTTCGGCTACTCGCCCGGCCAGCAGGACGCCTGGAGCAAACAGATCGACCGCTGGGGCGCCACCGCGAGCGTCGAGGACATCCCGGAGCTGGTGATCGCGTACGCCAACGAGCTGCAGACCTTCCCCCGGCACCTCGGCATCCACTCCGGCGGCATGGTGATCTGCGACCGGCCGGTGGTCGAGGTGTGCCCGGTGGAGTGGGCCCGGATGGAGAAACGCACCGTCCTGCAGTGGGACAAGGACGACTGCGCGGTGGCGGGGCTGGTGAAGTTCGACCTGCTCGGGCTCGGCATGCTCGCCGCCCTGCAGTACGCGATCGCCCTGATCCGCGATTACCACGGCGACCGGCTCGACATCTCGCAGCTGCCCCAGGAAGACCCCAGGGTGTACGACATGCTCTGCGAGGCCGACTCGGTCGGGGTGTTCCAGGTGGAGAGCCGGGCCCAGATGGCCACGCTGCCGCGGCTGAGACCGGTGAACTTCTACGACCTGGTGGTCGAGGTGGCGCTGATCCGGCCGGGGCCGATCCAGGGCGGCTCGGTGCACCCGTACATCCGGCGGAGAAAGAAGCTGGAGCCGGTGACCTACCCGCACGAATCGATGAAGAAGTCGCTGTCCCGGACCCTGGGGGTGCCGCTGTTCCAGGAGCAGTTGATGCAGATGGCGATCGATGTCGCCGGGTTCAACGCCAACGAGGCAGACCAGCTGCGCCGCGCGATGGGCTCGAAACGCTCCGAGGAACGGATGGGCCAGCTCAAGCAGCGGCTGTACGACGGCATGGCGGCGCGCGGCGTCACCGGCGCGACCGCCGACGACATCTATCTCAAGCTCTCCTCGTTCGCCAACTTCGGCTTCCCGGAGAGCCACGCGTACAGCTTCGCGTACCTGGTGTACGTCAGCTCGTGGCTCAAGCTCTACTACCCGGCGGCGTTCTGCGCGGCGCTGCTGAACGCCCAGCCGATGGGCTTCTACTCGCCGAACACGCTGGTCGCCGACGCCCGCCGGCACGGTGTGGAGGTACGCCGCCCCGACCTCAACGCCAGCGCCGCGAAGGCGACTCTGGAGCCGGTCGACCCGGCGCGCGGCAGCCCTGCCTCACGTGGTGGGTGCAGCCCACTGCGGATCGACAAAGACCAGACCCAGCGGGGGTACGGGGAGTGCGGCGACGCCAGTCCGCCCGCGGTCAGGATGGGGCTGTCCTCGGTACGTCAGATCTCCGACAAGCTCGCCGAGCGGATCGTCGCCGAGCGGGATGCCGCCGGCCCGTACCGGGATCTGGTCGACCTGGCCCGCCGGGTGGGGCTGACC
>JBOGDG010000517.1:0-2262 GCA_050701655.1 Micromonosporaceae bacterium | reverse complement strand
CTTCCAGGATGGTGTCGGCGGCGGCGACGCCTCCGGTCGGGCGGAAGCTGAGCATGCCACCGAAGCCGGACAGCAGGCTGGCGGCATACGGGTGATCGGGGTGTGACGGCAGGCCGGGGTAGTTGACGGCGGCGACCTTCGGGTGGCCGGCCAGCAGCTGGGCGACCGCCTGCGCGTTGGCGTTCTGGGCGCGCACCCGTACCGCCAGGGTCTTGATGCCGCGGGCCAGCAGGTAGCCGGCGTGCGGGTCCAGGCTGCCACCGAAGTGGTTCAGGGTGGTACGCACCGCCTCGACCCGCTCGGCGCTGCCCATCACCGCGCCGGCGACCAGGTCGGAGTGGCCGTTGAGGTACTTGGTCGCGCTGTGGAAGACCAGGTCGAAGCCGACCGACAGCGGCCGGAAGTTGACCGGCGTGGCGAACGTGTTGTCGATGATGCTGACCAGCCCGTGCCGGGACGCGAACTCGGCGACCTCGCGCAGCCGGCCGACGCGTACCAGCGGGTTGGTGATGCTCTCCACCAGGAACGCCCGGGTGCGGTCGGTGCGCGCCTCACCCCAGGTCTCCGGTCGCGCCGGATCCACCAGGGTGTACGTCCAGCCGAGCTGCTCGGCGTGCTGGGTGAGGAAGTCGTGGGTGCCGCCGTACAGGACGTTGCCGGCGATCAGGTGGTCGCCGGCGCGCATCACGCTGAGCAGGGCGGTGGTGATCGCCGCCATCCCGGAGGAGGTGGCGAGCGCGGCCTCGGCGCCTTCCAGCGCGGCCAGCTTGTCGTGCAGGTACGCCTGCGACGGTGTACTGCTCAGCCGGTGGTACTTGATGCCGTGGTAGTCGGTGCCCGGGGGCACGCCGTACACCGTGCCCTGGTAGATCGGGAACACCACGGAGCCCTCCGGCCCCGGCACCCGCTCCCCGCCGTGCACTGTGACCGTACCGATGTCAATCTCGTCAGCCGCGCTCATGGCCCAACTCTATGCACCGGTACGCCGCGGCCGGCCAGCCGATTTCCCACGGCCGGCCCGAGTGTGACTGGGCTAACTCACTGCGGCGGCGGCGGCCTCGGCGGGGGCGAGGAAGAAGATGCCGAGCACGCCGAGCGCGGTCAGCAGCAGGAGCAACAGGCGGATCAGAAACCCGGAGACATCGGTACGGGTCATCGTCGGCTGCATCTGAGACACCTCCCGAGTCGGCTGGCGCGTGTCGCACCCGCGGCCCCTAGTGATTCAGTTTCCCACCCGTAGATCATCAAAACCACCCAAATGATGATGATTGTCTGATCAAGGCGCCAACATCGTCCCCATCCGCCCCCGGACCGGCTCCGAACTACTCGTCGTACGCGGTGCGTTCCCCGCGCGCGGGGGATCCTGATCACGGAGGTGTGGATGGTCGAGCAGCCACAGCGGTCGACTCCCCAGCGAACCCCCGACGGCTCGCTGGACGAGCTGCTGCGGCGTACCGCCCGCGGCGACGACGCGGCCTTCGCCAGCCTCTACGACCAGACCGCGCCCCGGGTGTACGGCCTCGCGCTGCGGCTGGTGCGCGCGCCGGCGCTCGCCGAGGAGGTGGCGCAGGAGGTGCTGGTCGAGGTCTGGCGTACGGCGAGCCGGTTCGACCCGGCGAAGGGCTCCGCGGTCTCGTGGATGCTGACGCTGGCACACCGCCGCGCGGTGGACCGGGTACGCAGCACCCAGGCCAGCGAGGACCGGGAGCGGCGGGTCGCGAGCAGCTGGAGCGAGCCGCCCCACGACGAGGTGTCCGAGCAGGTGGTCGGCCGTCTCGAACAACGCGCCGTACGCCGCTGCCTGACCCGACTCACCGACCTGCAACGGGAAGCCATCGAGCTGGCGTACTACAGCGGCTACACGTACCGGGAGGTGGCGGGGCTGCTGAGCGTGGCGCTGCCGACGGTGAAGACCCGGATCCGGGACGGCCTGATAAGGCTGCGCGACTGTCTGGGGGTGAGCGCATGAGCACGGAGGTGCACACCCTGATCGGCGGGTACGTGCTGGACGCCGTCGACGACGTCGAACGCGCCGCCGTGGAACGCCACCTCGCGACCTGCGCGGCGTGCACCGCCGACGTCGCGGAGCTGCGGGAAGTGGCGGCCCGACTCGGGTCGGCGGTCAGCGAACCACCCCCTGCCGGGCTGCGGGAGAAGGTGCTCAGCCAGGTGGCGCGTACCCGCCAGGCGCCGCCGGGCGGGCGTACCACCCTGGCGGTGGATCTGGCGCGGTGGCGGCGCTGGACCGCGGCGGCGGTGGCG
>JBOGDG010000516.1:0-2287 GCA_050701655.1 Micromonosporaceae bacterium | reverse complement strand
CGCCGACCCGGCTCGGCGCGCATCGAGATTTCGCCGGAACCCAGCGCTAGTGTGGCTCCCTGACAGAGTCTCCGGGGGAGGTCGAAGCCGCTGTGCCGGGCGACAACTTCGTGCATCTGCACGTACACACCGAGTATTCGATGCTCGACGGTGCGGCGCGGCTGAAGGACCTGTTCGCGGAGTGCTCCCGGATGGGGATGCCGGCGCTCGCGATGACCGACCACGGCAACCTGTTCGGGGCGTACGACTTCTACCAGCAGGCCACCGCCGCGGGCGTGAAGCCGATCATCGGGATCGAGGCGTACCAGGCCCCGGGCAGCCGGTTCGGGCGGGAACGGGTGCGCTGGGGCTCCGCGCCCGGCGGCGACGGCGAGAACGACGTCTCCGGTGGTGGTGCGTACACGCACCTGACGCTGCTGGCGTACAACGCCGAGGGGCTGCGCAACCTGTTCCGGCTCTCCTCGGCGGCGTGGCTGGAGGGGTTCTACCGCGCCGCCCGGATGGACAAGGAGATCCTCGCCGAGCACAGCGCCGGGCTGATCGCCACCACCAGTTGCCCCTCCGGTGAGATCCAGACCCGGCTCCGCCGCGGCGAGTACGACCTCGCCCGCCAGGCCGCCGGCGACTACATCGACATCTTCGGCCGGGAGAACTTCTTCTGCGAGCTGATGGATCACGGGATCGGCATCGAGCACGCCGCCCGGGAAGGGCTCACCAAGCTCAAGCAGGATCTCGACCTGCCGTGGCTGGCCACCAACGACCTGCACTACACGTACGCCGGCGACGCCACCGCGCACGAGGCGCTGCTGTGCGTACAGTCCGGCAGTACGCTCGCCGACCCCAACCGCTTCAAGTTCGGCGCCGAGGACTTCTACCTCAAGTCGGCCGACGAGATGCGCCACACCTGGCGGGAGCTGCCGGAGGCGTGCGACAACACGCTGCTGGTCGCGGAGCGGGTCGGCGACTACTCCGAGGTGTTCGCCTCCCGTGACCTGATGCCGGAGTTCCCGGTGCCGGAGGGGCACACCACCGAGAGCTGGCTGCGTGCGGAGGTGCACCGGGGGCTGGAGCAGCGCTTCCCGGGCGGCGTTCCGGAGAGCCACAAAAAGCAGGCCGACTACGAGCTCAACGTGATCATCGAGATGGGGTATCCGGGATACTTCCTGGTCACCGCCGACCTGGTACGCCACGCCAAGTCGGTCGGCATCCGGGTCGGCCCCGGGCGCGGCTCCGCGGCCGGTGCGCTGATCGCGTACGCGCTGGAGATCACTGAGCTGGACCCACTCGCGCACGGGCTGATCTTCGAGCGGTTCCTCAACCCCGAGCGGGTCTCGATGCCCGACATCGACCTGGACTTCGACGAGCGCCGGCGCGGCGAGATGATCCGCTACGCCACCGAGCGGTACGGCGAGGAGCGGGTCGCGCAGATCATCACATACGGCACGATCAAGGCGAAGGCGGCGATCAAGGACGCGGCCCGGGTGCTGGGGTATCCGTACGCCCTGGGGGACCGGATCACCAAGGCGATGCCGCCCGCCGTGATGGGCAAGGACATCCCGCTCGGCGGCATCTTCGACCCCGGCAACAAGCGGTACGGCGAAGCCGTTGAGTTCCGCCAGCTGTACGAGTCCGAGACCGACGTAGCGAAGGTGGTCGACACCGCGCGTGGCCTGGAGGGGCTGAAGCGGCAGTGGGGGGTGCACGCCGCCGGCGTGATCCTGTCCAAGGAGCCGCTGGTCGAGGTCTGCCCGATCCTGCGGCGCCCCCAGGACGGCGCGATCATCACCCAGTGGGACATGGGGGCCAGCGAGAACATCGGCCTGCTGAAGATGGACTTCCTCGGGCTGCGCAACCTCACCGTGATGGACGACTGCCTGCTCTCCATCAAGGCCAACCGGGGTCGTGAGCTGGAGCTGGAGACGCTCGCGCTGGACGACGCGCAGACGTACGAGCTGCTGTCACGGGGTGACACGCTCGGGGTGTTCCAGCTCGACGGCGGGCCGATGCGGTCGCTGCTGCGGGCGATGGCGCCGGACAACTTCGAAGACATCTCCGCGGTGCTGGCGCTCTACCGGCCCGGCCCGATGGGCGCCAACGCGCACAACGACTACGCCGACCGCAAGAACAACCGGCAGCAGGTCACCCCGATCCACCTCGAGCTGGCCGAGCCGCTCGCCGAGATCCTGGACGACACGTACGGCCTGATCGTCTACCAGGAACAGGTGATGGCGATCGCGCAGAAGGTAGCCGGGTACTCGCTCGGTAAAGCCGACCTGCTGCGCCGCGC
>JBOGDG010000515.1:0-2345 GCA_050701655.1 Micromonosporaceae bacterium | reverse complement strand
GAGGCGACTCGCCCAGATCGCCACAACCCACCGGGGAACCTTCGTCCACTGGCGACACGGCGCGATCCCCAGCGGCTCGGCAACGGGAGCCGTGTGACGCGAGAGTGTCACGCACGGTTCTAAGAGCGGCGGCGGGTGAGACTCCCGCCGCCGACTCACCACCGCGAGATACATAAAGGCCACTGGGCCGTGAGAATAGCCGACGACGGCGGGCCAGAATTCGTTCCGCCGCGTTACACCGACCCCGGGCAGAGACCGATGCGAAATCGTATGCACCGACTTACTCCCGAACCGGAACGACGACCCCGCGCCGCGTAAGCGGCCCCGCCATGAATACCCGAACGCGTCGGGACGCCTACGCGTTCCGGTGTCGATCAAGAGTGTCCGCGTCCAGCGCGACACCAGGAGGCAGGGCTGTTCACCGTGGGACAGGTCGCCGAACTGCGCATGCCCGACGGATACCAGCGCTCCATCGCTCGCTGAGTCGGCGGTGCGCTGGGCGACCTAGGGTGATCGACGTGGGCGGCGACCGGCTAATTCGGTACGTCGGTGGCGGCGCCCGTGGCAGGGTGGCGCGGGTGGAGGTCGCCTGCGACGAATCCGGGTACGAGGGCGAGCGGCTCGTCGGCGGTACGACCGACGTGTTCGCACACGCCAGCGTCCGGTTGGACGTGGCCTCGGCCGAGGAGTGCGTACGCGAGCTGCGGGACAGGATCCGTTCCCCGGCCACGGAGTACAAGGCGAACCATGTGCTGCGGGGCAAACACCGGGCAGTGCTGATCTGGCTGCTCGGCGCCGACGGACCGACGCTGGGCAGCGCGAATGTCTACCTCGTCGACAAGGCGTTCCTGCTGGTCGCCAAGGTGGTGGAGCTGCTGCTTGCGGCGCCGGCGGAGACGGCCACGGCGCTGTACCGGGACGGCCGGCGGGCGGGCGATCGCGAGTCCTGGGACGCGTTCCTGGCTGCGGCGAACGGCGTGCTGCGGCGGCACCGTCGCGAGGAGGCCGCCCCGCCGTTCGAAGCGTTGGCCGTTGCCGTCGACCGGCTGCGCCGGCAGGCCGCACCGCGTGATCTACGGGCGACGCTCGGGCTGCTGTCGGACACGGTGGCGTGCCCGGATCCGCTCCGCGAAAGGTTGCGCGCCAGCCCGTCGGTGCTCCCGCCGCTTGACCCGCTGATGCCGGCGATCGTGCGTGCCGCGCTCCGCTGGGGTGTGGACGGGGTACCGGTCGAGATCGTGCACGACCGGCAGCGGAGCCTGTCGGACGGGCGCGTCACCCAGCTCATACAGCTGGTCGAAGCGTCGCGGCCGGGTCCCGGTGGTGCCGCGGCCGGCACCCGGCTGACCGGGCTGCGACTGGTCGCCTCCTACGCGGATCCGCGGGTGCAGGTCGCCGACTTCGTCGCCGGGGTCGCCCGCAAGGTCGCGTCGGAGGAGCTCAGCGGGCGTGGCGACGACGAGCTGATCGAGCTGTTGCGGCCGTACGTGGACACGTGCTCCGTCTGGGGCGACGCGCGCAGCTGGGCCCGGCTGCGACCTGCGCAGGAGTCCTGATCAGGGGTGTTCGACGTGGGCGCCGAGGGCGTGCAGCTTCGCCTCGAAGTCCTCGTACCCCCGGTTGATCAGGTCGACGCCGTGGATCTTCGAGGTGCCCTCGGCCGACAGCGCGGCGAGGAAGTGGCTGAAGCCGCCGCGCAGGTCGGGGATCTCCAGCTCGGCGCCGTGCAGCTTGCTGGGGCCGGAGATCACCGCGGAGTGCAGGAAGTTGCGCTGCCCGAACCGGCACGGGGTGGAGCCGAGGCACTCCCGGTAGAGCTGGATGGTGGCGCCCATCTTGACCAGCGCGTCGGTGAAGCCGAGCCGCTGCTCGTACACGGTCTCGTGGACGATCGACAGCCCGCGCGCCTGGGTGAGTGCGACGACCAGCGGCTGCTGCCAGTCGGTCATCAACCCGGGGTGTACGCCGGTCTCCAGCGCCACCGCGGACAGCTCCCCGCCGGGGTGCCAGAACCGGATCCCGCCGCCGTCGGAGTCGTCGACCTCGAAGGCGCCCCCGACGGAGCGGAACACGTTGAGGAAGGTCATCATGTCGACCTGGCGGGCGTTGCGGACGTACACGTCGCCGTGGGTGGCGAGCGCGGCACACGCCCAGCTGGCGACCTCGAGCCGGTCCGGGAGTGGACGGTGCTGGTAGCCGGTCAGGTGCGGTACGCCCTCGATCCGGATCACCCGGTCGGTGTGCACGCTGATGATCGCGCCCATCTTCTGCAGTACGCAGATCAGGTCGATGATCT
This sequence comes from Micromonosporaceae bacterium, assembly GCA_050701655.1. Classification (GTDB taxonomy): domain Bacteria; phylum Actinomycetota; class Actinomycetes; order Mycobacteriales; family Micromonosporaceae; genus WHSM01. Next base: position 49 of record JBOGDG010000515.1, on the reverse strand, counting down.
CGGGCTCGACCGCGGCGTTGCGCAGCTCGGTGACGCCTTCGGCGCGTAC
>JBOGDG010000514.1:0-2433 GCA_050701655.1 Micromonosporaceae bacterium | reverse complement strand
GCCGAAGCCGGCCCGGATGCCGGCAAAAGTCACCTTCCGCATAGTACGAACGATCGTGCTTTTTCGAGAACGAGATGCGGCCACGTCGCGGCTCCTGTCTTCGAGAAGGGTGGTTACCGGTTGAGGTCAGTCGGGGGCGCCGCGCGGGCGGCGGTGAGCAGGGCTTCGAAGCCGTGGCGGGCGCGGTCCTCCGCAGCCGGGTCGCCAAGCAGCCGGCTGGTCCAGTGGCAGCCCAGCATCAGCCCCTGCATGTCCTGAGCGAACTGCTCCGGGTCGGCGTCGGGACGGAAATGCCTCTCCGTGATCCCGGTGCTGAAGATGTGTACGACGGTGTCGTTCCAGTCGCGCTGGTCGGCGACGAGCCGATCGCGTACCGGGCCGGGCTGGTCGTCCAGCTCGAACGACGCGGCGACGAAGATGCAGCCACCGGGCAGCGCGTCGCGATCCCAGGCGAGCCACCGCTCGAACAGCTCCCGCACCCGGGGCTCGCCGCGCGGGGCGGCCAGCGCGGGGCGTACCACCAGATCGACGAACCGCTCGGAGGCACGGGCCAGCACCTGCAGCTGCAGCGCCTCCTTGGACCTGAAGTGCGCGAACAGCCCGCTCTTGGACAGCTCGGCGGCGCTGGCGAGCGAGCCGATCGTCAGCCCGCCCAGCCCGGTCTGGCTGGCCAGGGAGATCGCCCGGTCGAGCACCGCGACCCGCGTCGTCTCACCTTTGCCCATGACGCAGTTTTAGCACGATCGTTCGTACCTGGCAACTGTCAGGGTACGCCCAGCGTCGCCGGTACGGGCACCGTCGGCCGCAGCGTGATGGTGACCTCCAGCGGGATCGCGCGATCGTCGGAGCGGAAGCTGAACTCGCGTACCAGGGTGGCCAGGATGATCACCGACTCCAGCATGGAGAAGTGCTGCCCGATGCAGGCGCGCGGGCCGGCGCCGAACGGCATCCACGCGTACCGGTGGCGGGCCTTCTCGCGCTCCGGGGTGAATCGCTCCGGGTCGAAGGTCTCGGGGTCGTCCCAGAACTCCGGGTGCCGGTGGATCACCCACGGCGCCGTCACCAGATCCACCCCAGCGGGCACCCGGTAACCGCACAGCTCGCTCTCGACCATGGTGCGCCGCCCGGTCACCGGCGCCGACGGGAACAGCCGCATCCCCTCTTTCAAAACCATCGTGGTGTACGCCAGCGAACGGGAATGCGCCGCCGTGGGCGTCTCGGCGCCGACCACGGAGGCGATCTCCTCGCGTACCCGCTGCTGGATCTCCGGGTGCTGGCCGAGCAGCCGCAGCGTGAAGGTGAGCGCCGTGGAGGTGGTCTCGTGGCCGGCGAGCAGGAAGATCAGCACCTGCTCGCGTACCTCGGTGTCGGAGAGCGCTTCGCCGTTGTCGCGGGCGGCGAGCAGCATGCCGAGGAAGTCGTCGGCGTCGCCGCCGCTGGCGCGCCGGTGCGCGATGAGCTCGTCGCAGGCGCCGAACAGCGCGTCCTGCGCCCGCCGCGCCCGGATGTTGCCCGGGGTGGGCCACGACAGCGGCGTCCAGATCGGCGAGAAGGTACGCGTCCGCGCCGCGTTGCCGAGCACCGGGAACTCCTTGCGTACCACCGGCAGGATCTGGTCGGCGTCGTCGCCGAAGAGCACGCGTACCACGATCCGCAGCGTCAGCTTCGTCATCTCGGCGTGCAGGTCGATCTGGTCCCGGCCGCGCCACTCGGTCACCAGCCGGGCCGCCTCGCCGGCCATCGCGGTGGCGTACGAGTCGACCTTCTTCACCGTGAACAGCGGCTGCAGGAACCGCTTCTGCCGCAGCCAGTCGTCGTCCTGGCTGGTCAGCAGCCCGTCGCCGACCACGCTGCGGATCTCGTTGTAGAACTTGGTGTCCTTGCGGTAGTCCTGCCAGTGGCTGCCGAACACGTCGTGAGCGCCCTCCGGGTGGAACAGCACCGTGATCTGGCGACCCAGCTTGGGCGGCCCGACCTGGACGCGCACCAGGTCGCCGTACCGCTGGAAGGCGCGCATGAACGTACCGAGGAGGTCCTGCTGCAGATCGCGCATCGAGCCCAGTAGCGGCGAGCCGGCCACCAGCGGCACTTCCCGGGCGGTAGCGGAGGTGGGAGCGAGCGTCTGAGACATCTTCTGACCGTAGGTAAGAAGAGTGCTGTCGCACTAGATACCCAGGTAGGAACACGCCGCCCTACAACGCGGACTACGGGGCCCCACGCGTGTGGGGCCCCAGCTCAGGTGGTGGTCAACTCCGGAAGGGGCCGGTCACCTCGTACGTCAGGCCGCCGCTGGACGAGCCGCTGGTGCCGCGCTGTGAGGAGAAGTAGAGCCGGGTGCCGTCCGGGTTGAACGCCGGGCCGGTGACCTCACTGGACTCCTGGTCGACCAGCCGCAGGAACACCGACACCGACGCGGACGGCTCGATCATGCAG
>JBOGDG010000513.1:0-2479 GCA_050701655.1 Micromonosporaceae bacterium | reverse complement strand
GTGCCGGACTTTCCGCAGCCCGGCATCGTGTTCAAGGACCTGACGCCGCTGTTCGCCGACGGCACGGCGTTCCGGGCGGTGGTCGACTCTTTGGTGGAGCACTACGGGCCGGCCGGTTTCGACCAGGTGGTCGGTATCGAAGCCCGTGGGTTCGTGCTCGCCGCCGCGATCGCGTACGCCGCCGGGGTCGGGGTGGTGCCGGTACGCAAGGCCGGCAAGCTGCCCCGCAAGACGGTGCGGACCTCGTACCAGCTGGAGTACGGCGAGGCCAGCATCGAGCTGCACGCCGACGCGTTCCGGCCCGGCGAGCGGGTGCTGGTGGTCGACGACGTACTCGCCACCGGGGGCACCGCCGAGGCGGCGCTGCGGCTGGTGGAGCAGGCCGGTGGCACGATCGCCGGGTTCACGGTCGTGATCGAGCTCTCCTTCCTGAACGGCCGGGCCAAGCTCCCCGACCGCCCGGTGCATGCCCTGCTGACCGTTTGACACCGGTTCGAAGCGCCGGTTGACGCGGCGGCGGTCGCGCGTTGGCACCGGTTGGTCACCGGGCTGAGCCCGGCGGGTCGGTTCGAAGACGCCCGGGGGATAGGATTAGCGTCCGAGATCTCGTCCGCGAGGAGCAGCCGGTGTCGCGAGACTTCGCTTCGTCCGTGGATGACGGCCAGGGTCCTTCGGAGACCACTCGGCACGGATCAGCGGATTCCTCGGTGATCTCGTCGGGTCGTGACCGATCGGCCGACGACCCTCATCCACCGGTCGACGACGTCCGGGTTCCGGGAGCCCAGCCAGCCATCGGGGCACAGCCGGCTCCCGGGGCACAGCAGTCCGGCCCGCGTACGGGCCCCGTGAGCGCCGCCCCGAGGCCGTCCGCTAACGGGCAGCCGACACCCCGGCCGGCGCCGGCCCGTACGGCTCCGGCCCCCGGGCGCAACGGCCGCGATGACGCGGGTGGGGTCAGCTCGGCGTTCTCCGGCGCCCCCACCGGGCGACGGGTCCGGGCCCGGCTGGCGCGGTTCAACGCCCCCTGGCAGACCCCGCAGGTCGCCGAAGTCCTCGAACCACTGGTCGCCACCCACCGGGCCAGCCACCCGAAGGCCGACGTACGGCTGCTGCAGCGGGCGTACGACGCCGCCGCCGACCATCACAAGAGCCAGTACCGCAAGTCCGGCGACCCGTACATCACGCACCCGCTCGCCGTGGCGCAGATCCTCGCCGAGCTCGGCATGGACACCACCACGCTGATCGCGGCGCTGCTGCACGACACCATCGAGGACACCGCGTACACCCTGGATGAGATGCGCACCGACTTCGGCGGTGAGGTGACGCTGCTGGTCGACGGCGTGACCAAGCTGGACAAGGTCAAGCTGGGTGACGCCGCCAAGGCGGAGACCATCCGCAAGATGGTGGTCGCGATGGCGAAGGACCCCCGGGTGCTGGTCATCAAGCTCGCCGACCGGCTGCACAACATGCGTACCCTCGCGTTCCTGCCGCCCGCCAAGCAGGAGCAGAAGGCGCGCGAGACCCTGGAGATCCTCGCCCCGCTGGCGCACCGGCTCGGTATGAACACCATCAAGTGGGAGCTGGAGGATCTGGCGTTCGGCACCCTCTACCCGAAGCGGTACGAGGAGATCGCGCGGCTGGTCGCCGACCACACCCCGCAGCGGGAAGCGCTGCTCAAGGACGTCACCGACCGGGTGAACGGCGACCTGCGCGGCGCCAAGATCAAGGCGCAGGTGAGCGGGCGGCCGAAGCACCTCTACTCCGTGTATCAGAAGATGATCGTGCGGGGCCGCGACTTCACCGACATCTACGACCTGATCGGGATGCGGATCCTGGTCGACACGGTGCGGGACTGCTACGCGGCGCTCGGTGTGATCCACGCGAACTGGCAGCCGGTGCCGGGGCGGTTCAAGGACTACATCGCGATGCCGAAGTTCAACATGTACCAGTCGCTGCACACCACGGTGATCGGGCCGACCGGCAAGCCGGTGGAGATGCAGATCCGGACGTACGCGATGCACCGCACCGCCGAGTACGGCATCGCCGCCCACTGGAAGTACAAGGAGACCAAGGGCGCCACCATCGTCGGCCCGCCCGCGCACATCGACGAGATGGCGTGGCTGCGCCAACTGCTCGACTGGCAGCGCGAGGCGAGCGACCCGAGCGAGTTCCTCGACGCGCTGCGCTTCGACCTGTCCAGCCAGGAGGCGTACGTCTTCACCCCGAAGGGCGACGTGATCGCGCTGCCCAAGGGCTCCACGCCGGTGGACTTCGCGTACGCCGTACACACCGAGGTGGGGCACCGCTGCATCGGCGCCCGGGTCAACGGCAAGCTGGTGCCGCTGGAGTCCGCCCTCGCCAACGGCGACGTGGTGGAGATCTTCACCTCCAAGTCGGAGACCGCCGGCCCGACCCAGGACTGGCTCGGCTTCGTCAAGTCGCCGCGGGCGCGTACCAAGATCCGGCAGTACTTCAACAA
>JBOGDG010000512.1:0-2524 GCA_050701655.1 Micromonosporaceae bacterium | reverse complement strand
GTGTGGAGCAGGAACAGGCCGAGCGCGTACCGGCTGAGCACCCCGACCCCGGCCCGCCAGCCTGCGCGGGCGAGCAGCCGTTGCGCCGCCGGGCGCAGCAGCGCCACCAGCCCGGCCTGCACCGCGAGCAGCCCCACGATCGCCAGCGTGGGCGGCGCCATGTTGGACCACCGGTCCCCCGGCACCCCCACCATCGAGCCCGGATAGTCGGCCAGCGTCACCAGCGCGGTCAGCGCCGCCACGCCGCCGGCCACACACCACACCGCCAGCTGGCGCGGTGCGGTGATCAGCTGCTCCCAGTGCAGCCCCGCCTGGTGCGCCAGCCCCCACACGAAGATCAGATTCAGCCAGCCGGCGTGCTTGAGCTCCAGCCCGACGCGTACCAGGTCGGTCGCCGCGGCCAGCCCGGTGAGCAGCAGCAACGCGCGTACCCCCAGCCGGTCGTGCAGCCACAACGCGACCGGGAGCAGCGCGACCAGCAGCAGGTAGACGGCGAGGAACCACAGCGGGCTGAGCACCAGCTTCGCCGCGCTCAGCGCCGGGGCCGCGCCGAACCGGGTCGCCAGCCCGGTGGCGACCACCGTCCAGACCAGCACCAGCGCCATCCCGGGCACCGCGAGCCGGCCGATCCGGCGGCGTACGAAATCCCCCAGCCGCTCCCCGCGCTGCCGCGCCGCGCGCCACGACGCCAGGTGCACCGCGCCGCCGACGAAGAAGAACAGCGGCATCACCTGCAGCACCCAGGTGAAGATCCAGAGCCCTGGGGTGTACGCCAGCGGGTTGGTCGCGTGCGGCCCGTCGGCGCGCCACACCAACATCGTCAGACCCCAGTGCCACAGCACCACGACCAGCAGGCTGCCGCCACGCAGCGCGTCCAGGTAGCGGTCCCGCCTCGTGGTCATCAGCGCGCTCCTCGTGCCCGGTCGGACCCGGAGGCTACCGCCGCGAGGCTAGCCAGAGATCGGGTACTCGGTTGAAAATAGCCGTCGTGTCCGGCCGCGCCGGAGACATTCAACGCCAACGCACCGAATCCGGGCGCCACAGGATCGGCGCCGTGCCCGACGCCGAAGACCCGTACCGAGGGCACCCAACGGATCCAGTCGTCGGCGGCGCGGCCGGCCCAGATCCGGGCGGTGGTACGCAGCCGCGTCGCCCGGGACACGTCCAGCCCGGGGCTGCCGATCGCGACCAGGTCGGTGACCCGGGGCGGCAGGTCGGGGGCGGCGTACGCCCAGACCAGCGAACCGTAGCTGTGCCCGATCACGGTCACCGTGGCCTCGCCGGGCAACTCCGCGAGGAAGCGCAGCAGTGCGCGGGCACCGTCGGCGGCAACCTCCGAGCGGGCGGCGTCCAACCCCACCCCGGACGGCGGCTGGTAGCCCAGCCACGCCACCACCGCGACCTGCCCGTACGTAGGAATCCGACCTCGCGGCCCGCGTCGCCCCACGGCGCCAACCCCACCCCCTACCGGGGTACGCCGCCGCTACTCGCCCGGGGTGACCACGCCGGACTCGTACGCGAAGACGACGGCCTGGGCGCGGTCGCGCAGCGAGAGTTTGCCAAACAGCCGGGGCACGTGGGTCTTCACGGTCTGCTCGGCGACCACCAGCTCGGCGGCAACATCAGCACCCGGGGGCGGGACTTGGCGCCGTCGAGCAGCGCCCGCATCAGCTGATGCCGCGGACCGACTCGACCTCGCTGTCGTCGTACACCGTGGGCAGCTCCTCCACCGCGGGCGCGATCGGCTCGGACTGGTCGGCGAGCACCTCGGAATGGGCGCCGCAGCCGTGGTCGGCGGAGACCACCTGACCGTCGTCGGGCGCGAACAGGTTGCCGCAGGCGCCGAACATCGCCCGCATCGACCCGGCCAGCGGCAGGTAGAACCCGCACGTGCCGCAGCGGGCCTCCTTCGGCGCCGCCTTGGCGATCGGCGCCTTCGGGCCCTGGTCGGACTCGTACCACCGCTCGGCGGTCTCGATCCGGCCGAACCGGCTCATCACCCGTACCCGGCCCAGCCCCAGCTCGAAGCTGGTCTCCTCCACCGCCGGGTCGTCGGAGAGCACGTACCCCGGAGCGAGCCGGTCGTCCTCCGGCGCGGTCGGCATCAGGTCGCCGACGCCCAGGTCACCCGGCTGCAGCCGCTCCTGCCAGGGCACCCACTCCTTCGCCAGCAGCGCGTCGGGCCCGGGCAGCAGCGCGGTCTCGCAGACCGTGACCTGCTTGCTGCGCGGCACCCGGGTCACCGTCACCGCCCAGCGCCAGCCCCGGTAACCGGATAGCACGCAGTCGAACAGGTGCGTCACCAGCCGCTCCCCCTCGGCCACCGCCTCGACGTACTCGCCGATGGTGGCCGGGTCGTCGGCGACCTCGACCATCGCGTCCCGGGCCAGGTCGACCGCCTCGGCACAGACCGGGTCGAGCTTGGCCCGCCGGGCCGCGGTGGTGGTCGCTGTCTTCGTGGAAGTGCTGGTCACCAAGCGATTCTCCCTCATCCGGGGGTACGCCGTCACACCGGGCAGATACC
>JBOGDG010000511.1:0-2594 GCA_050701655.1 Micromonosporaceae bacterium | reverse complement strand
CCCCTGCGGCGTCGCGTCGAAGCCGTACGGCGGGCTGTCGGCGCCCGCCACCCGCAGCCCCGGATAGCGCGCCCGCAACTCATCCGCCGCCCGCTCCGACACCGACCGCGCGCCCGCCGCGAGGCCAGCGGGGGCGCCGCCCAGGAAGTAGATCGAGCGGCCGGTCTGGGCGGCGGCCGCGCACAGGGACCAGATCAGGTCGGAGCCGGCGACCCGGGCCGGGAGCGGCGAGCGGGCCAGGTGGCTGGCCCAGATCACCGGCATGCCGTCGGCGAGCACCAGCGAAGCGCTGCGCACCAGGTGGCGAGCCGCGGGGTCGCGCCGTACCTGTCGCAGGATGTCGACGTTGGGGGTGACGATGGTGCCGCCCTGGCCCAGTTCGAGGGCGGCGATCACGTACCGGACCGCCTCGGTTTCGCGCATCGGATGGAACGCCACCCCGCCCAACTCGACGCGCCGCCGACCGAAAACCACCCTGCCGCTGGGACGTCCCGTACCGGCCCCCGAGGGCCGCGTCAACACTGAGTGCACGGCGGGCAACCTAACGTAGTCCAACGCAGCGCGGATCACTTTGGGCAAATCCGTACGAAGACGGATCCACCACCCCGGCTGGCTCGTTGAACCAGGCAGATGAGCGCCCCTCGGCGGAGCACCGGGCCATGCCAGCTCAACCGGTACGGCACCGACGGACCCGCCGCCGGGCGCTTTCGTGAGAGAGGAGTCGTACGGGTGAGTCAGGTGCGGGTGCTGTTCCTCGGCGGGCTCGGACGCAGCGGCACCACCCTGGCGGAGCGGATCCTCGGACAGCTGCCCGGCGTCGTACCGCTGGGTGAGGTGGTCCACCTCTGGCAGCGTGACCTGCTCGACGACGAGCGCTGCGGCTGCGGGGAGGCGTTCTCGGGGTGCGGATTCTGGCGCGAGGTGGGTGAGCTCGCCTTCGGCGGCTGGCACGCCGTCGACGCCGGCTGGGTGCTGCGGCTGAAATCCGACGTCGACCGGACCCGGCACATTCCCCGGCTGCGCGGCCCGCGACTGGCCCCCGCCCACTACGACGCGGTACGGGCGTACGCCAGCTACTACCGCCGGGTCTACGCCGCCGCCGCTCGGGTCGCGGGAGCCACCACCGTGATCGACTCCTCGAAGCATCCGTCGCTGGCGTACTGCCTGCGGTGGGCGCCCGAGATCGACCTGCGGGTGGTGCATCTGGTACGTGACCCGCGCGGGGTGGCGTACTCGTGGACGAAGACCGTACGCCGCCCGGAAGCCGACGGCGAGCACATGACCCGCTACCACCCGGCCCGCGCCGCGCTGCTGTGGAACCTGCACAACACGGCGCTCGACACGCTCGGCCGCAGCGGGGTGCCGGTGCACCGCGTCCGGTACGAGGACTTCGTCAACGACCCCGTCGGGGCCACCAAGGAGATCGCCGAGTTCGCCGGTGTCGAGCCGGGCGACCTCGGCTTCCTCAGCGGCGACCACGTCGACCTGACCAGCAACCACAGCGCGGCGGGCAACCCGATGCGCTTCCGTACCGGCCGGATCCCGCTGCGTACCGACGAGGCGTGGCGGACCGGGCTGTCAACCAGCCGGCAACGCCTGGTGACCGCCTTCACCGGGCCCCTGCTCTCCCGGTACGGCTACCGGCGGTGAGGACTCAACGATGAGCGAACTTACGAGCGAATCATCGACACAGTGCGCGCGCGAAGCGCCGCCCGAGCGCAGCGAGGGTGTGCGATGAGCGAACCCGAGCGCAGCGAGGGTGTGCGATGAGCGAATTCTGGCCCTCGGTCGGAGTGGTGATCCCCACGCACCACCGGCCCGAGACCCTGCGCCGCACCCTGGACTCGGTGGCGCGGCAGGACTACCCGGGGCGGCTGCGCACCATCGTGGTGTACGACGGCGGCCGCCCCGACTTCCTGCTGGCGAGCGCCGGCAGCCGGCCCGTGATGGTGCTGGGCAACGCGCGTACCCCCGGGTTGGCGGGCACCCGCAACACCGGGATCCGCGCCCTGGACACCGAGCTGGTGGCGTTCTGCGACGACGATGACGAGTGGAGGCCGCAGAAGCTGCGGGAGCAGGTGTCGGCGCTGCGTGCCGAGCCGGGAGCGGAGTTCTGCAGCTGCGCCATCGAGGTGGTGTACGCCGACCGCGTGAACCCGCGACTCGCCGGCCAGACCCGCGTCGGGCTCGCCGACCTGATCCGTTCCCGGATGGCGATGCTGCACTCGTCCACGTTCCTGACGTGGCGCGACGCGCTGCTGAACGGCATCGGGCTGGTCGCCGAGGACGCCCCGGGCAGCCAGAACGAGGACTGGGACCTACTGCTTCGCGCCGCCCGCCGGCACCCGATCGTGCACGTGGACCTTCCCCTGGTACGCGTGCACTGGGGCCGCGGCTCCCGCTTCGCCCACCAGTACGACACCAAGATCGCGTCGCTGGAGTGGATGCTCGACCGGCACCCCGAGATCGGCGGCAGCGGCCAGGGCGCCGCCCGGGTGTACGGCCAGCTCGCCTGCTGGCACGCCGCGAAGGGCGAACGCCGCGCCGCCACCATCTGGGCCCGCAAGGCGATGCGCGCCCGCTGGGCCGAGCCC
>JBOGDG010000510.1:0-2621 GCA_050701655.1 Micromonosporaceae bacterium | reverse complement strand
CCGCGTCGCCATAGCCCAGTTCATCGAGTCAGACGCGATCTACCGGCTGGTCTGGGGAATGGAGGCGGCCAGGGTATACGAGGCCGCTCAAGGCAACCCCGACGCCGACGCGCTGTCGGGCAGCGCAGTCACCGCCATCGAGACAGGCACCTTCAACCGATCAGCCTCAATCCTCATCCGCTCCGGCTTCGACCATCGTCTCGCCGCCATCTCAGCAGTCATGAGCACCGACGCAACATTCGAATCCGCGGCTGACATGCGCCAGTGGATCCGCGACCTCGACCCGGCACTCGCGTTCAGCCGAGACTGGCCGACACCTGAATCACGGTCAGCCTGGGAGGCGTTCGCATACCGCGCTCGGGCACCGCTCTCGCGTAAATGGAGCCGCCAGACCGAGGACTTGCAGGATGTCACCTGGTACGACACGGCACCGGATCCGGGCACATGGCTGCGCGTCACCGACGCCGAACCAGGCAAAATCAAGATCTGGTCCACTGGCTTCGACGTGCTTGGAGAAGCAGCCATCCGCCTCAACCCCGAGCGCCAAGGCGTCTTGCGTGCCCGACGGCTCCGCGTTGACACCGGGGTCCAGCTGCGTTATCGCGGCCCAGGCGACCTGTTTCCAGGGGAGCCGAAGCGCGCCAAGCGTTGACTCGTGATCGGACCCTGCACGGATCTGCCGCGATCTGCGCGCCACCCAATGCAGCCACAATCGCTCCTACGAACCCGGAACCCTAGAGCATGACTGGCTGCTGACTCTCACTCTCCGTTACGGAAGTAACCGGCCCGTCGTACCTTGGTGTGCATGGATGGGACGGTCATGTGCGGTCCTTCGATCACGGTGCGGAGGTTTGCATAATGACAAGCTGGGGGCACCCAGGTTCGAATCCTGCCGGGGGCACCCAGGTTCGAATCCTGCCGGGGGCACCCAGGTTCGAATCCTGCCGGGGGCACCCAGGTTCGAATCCTGCCGGGAATCTGCGATCCCGGCAGGGTTCTCATGTCGGTAGCCTGACAGCGATGCGCTGTGTCGATGTGACCGCCGCCACCCCGGGCACCAGCCTGTGAGCGCCATGATCAAACACGGCCCGTCGGCTGGAGCACGCATGGACCACACAAACGATCTTGGGACCACTTGCTGGCAAGCCAAGATCCGGTGAAACCGCTGGTCAGACGGTAGTACGGGTGGTGCGCCGTCAGGGACTCGAACCCCGAACCCGCTGGTTAAGAGCCAGCTGCTCTGCCAATTGAGCTAACGGCGCGCAACAGCGCTGAACGATAACACGCGACGCAGGTCGCCCACCAACGAGGCTACCCGGACTCGACGTGGGCGATGTCGCATGCGTACGACATCATGGGGGGTGCGCCTGGATGCAACCACCTCACCGGTTACGGGCGTCTCATAGACATGGTTGAGGAGACTGTCGGGGAGACCATGGCCGAGATCACCACGCGAGCCGCGTACCGTCGCGGGTTCGTCATGACTGTCACGTTAGTGCTGCTGGTCGCGCTGGGACTGACCGGCTGTGGCCGGACGGCGACGTGGGCGGACCCGGACGACCCGGTGACGGCCGAGACCAATGGTGAGCCGCTCTCGCTGGCGATCTCCTCGCCGAAGCAGAACGCCAAGAACGTGGTGACCAGCGCCGAGATCGGCCTGGATCTCAAGGGCGCGGACAAGACCGACGTCGTACTGACCTCGGCGGACGGGAAGACGGTCCCGGGCGCGCTGCGCGAGGACGGCAGCAGTTGGGTGCCGGGGCAGCAGTTGGCGTACGGGACGGCGTACACCGTGAAGGTCACCGCGTCCAACTCCTCGGGCGCCAAGCTCACCCGGACTTCGAAGTTCACCACGATGGCCCGGTCGGGGCAGATCATGGGCGCCGGGCTGTACCTGTTCGACGGGCAGACGGTCGGGGTCGGGATGCCCGTGGTGGTGGAGTTCACCCGTCCGGTGACCGACCGGGCGGCGGTGGAGAAGCGGCTGTTCGTTACCAGTGAGCCAGCGGTCGAGGGTACGTGGCACTGGTTCAGCGATTCGCAGGTGCACTACCGGCCGAAGGACTACTGGGCGCCGGGCACCAAGCTGTCGGTACGGATCGCGATCGGCGGCTTCCCGTTCGGCGGCGGGTGGTACGGCAAGCGTGACCGGGTCGCCAACGATGTGACCGTCGGCGACGACGTACGGCTCGAGGTGGACAACAAGACAAAGAAGATGTCCGTGCTCAAGGGCGGCAAAGTGGTGAAGTCGATCCCGGTCAGCCTGGGCAAGGCGAGTTCACCGTCGTCGAGCGGCAACCTGGTCATCATGGAGAAGAAGTACGAGGCGATGTTCGACTCGTCGACGTACGGCGTGCCGGTGAACTCGTCGGACGGTTATCGCACCAAGGTCCACTACGCGATACGGCTGACGTGGGGCGGCGAGTTCCTCCACGCGGCGCCGTGGTCGGTCGCGGATCAGGGTCGCCGCAACGTTTCTCACGGCTGCGTGAACATGTCGACGGAGAACGCAAGGTACGTGTTCGACAACACCCACATCGGCGACCCCGTCACCGTGAAGAACACCGAGGTCCACGTAGGCAAAGGCGACGGCTGGACCGGCTGGGACATGTCCTGGGACG
>JBOGDG010000509.1:0-2644 GCA_050701655.1 Micromonosporaceae bacterium | reverse complement strand
CCCTCGCCCACCGCGCCGAAGCCGCCGTCCGCACCGCCCGCCAGCCTGACCCCGGCCAACGACCCTGCCACCAGCGCGAGCACGACCCCGGCCAGCGACGGGCTGCGCGCACGGCCGTCCAGGCGACCACTACAGCGACGACCGCTCCGGAGACGGCCGGCGCTTCGCCGGCCCTACCGCTGGCGTGAGTCGATGAGTACGCCGAGGCCGTCCAGCACGCGCTGCAACCCGAACTCGTAGGCGTACCGCGGGCTGTATGCGGCACCGTGCGCCTCACCCGCGGCGCTGCCCACCCGGGCCGCCGTCGGGTACGCCGTCGCGTCGAGCATCCGCTCCAGCAGGGGTTGGTGGGCGGCCCACCACTCCGCATCGCTCATCGCGCTCTCGCGGTACGCCGCGCGGGCGTCGGTGGCGGCGCGGGCGCAGCTCGCCACGAAGCCGAGCAGGAAGGTGAGCGCGGCGTCGCGCTCCACGTCGTCGAGCCCGGCCGCGTCCAGGGCTCGCAGCTCGTACTCGTACTTGGCCATCACACCGGGACCCAGAGGCGGGCGGCTGGTGCCCACCTCGGCGGCCCACGGGTGCCGCTCGTACAGGTCGAGGTTGTCGTGGGCGACGGCTTCCAGGCGCGCCCGCCACGTCGGTACGGACGGCTCGCGACGGCTGATCCGCTGGTAGACCGTGTCCAGCATCAGCTCCAGCAGCCCCGCCTTGCCCGGCAGGTACGTGTAGAGCGACATCGGCGCAATCCCGAGCCGCTCGGCGACCCGCCGCACCGTGACCGTGGCCAGCCCGTCGGCGTCGGCGAGCGCGATCGCCGCGTCGATGATCCGGTCCACGTCCAGGCGCTGCCGAGGTCCCCGCCGCCCGCGCCGGCCCTGATCCGACTCCGGCTCCGGCTGGGCGCGGTGGCGCCAGAGCAGCTCCAGGGTACGAGCGGGATCGCTGCGGTCGGTGGGCACGCGACATCCTCTCATCCGGTCGTCGCCGACTTGACCAACGCCACTGGGCATTTTCTCTGTACGGCGTACAATATACGCTGTACAGAGTTCTTCTCCACCTTGAGGAGTCACCACATGCAGGTAACCGCGTCCGCCGTGTCGCTCAACGTCGAGGACGTCGACGCGTCCAGCAAGTTCCTCTCCACCCACTTCGGATTCCGCGAGCAGATGGCCGCCGACGGGTTCGCCTCGCTCGGACGCGACGACTCCGCGATGAACGTGATCTTCCTGCGGCGCGGCCTGGAAACGCTCCCCGAGGGGCTGCGCGAGGAGACCGCCGCCGGCGTGATCGTCGCGTTGGTCGTCACCGACATCGTGGCCGAGGAGGCGCGACTGCGCGCCGAGGGAGTCGAATTCGCCGAGCCGTTGCGGGACGAGCCCTGGGGCGAGCGGTTCTTCCAGGTCAAGGACCCGAACGGCGTGATCATCCAGCTCGTCCAGTGGGTCACTCCCGGCGAGCAGTAACCCGCGTCGCCGCAGGCCACGGCACAGCCGGTGGACACGGCCGGGCACACCCGGCCGGTGTCGCCGGCACCCGGCGCGGCGGCGCACGTAGGCTGGCCGGCATGGCTGTGCACCTGACCCGCATCTACACCAAGACCGGCGACGCGGGGAGCACCGCGCTCGGCGACGGCACCCGGGTGCCGAAGACCGACCCCCGGATCGGCGCGTACGCCGACGTGGACGAGACCAACGCCGCGATCGGCCTGGCACTCGCGCTCGGCGACCTCGCCGAGGGGGTACGGGTGGTGCTGTCCCAGATCCAGAACGACCTCTTCGACGTGGGCGCCGACCTGTCCACCCCGGTCGCCGAGGCGCCGAAGTATCCGCCGTTGCGGATCACCGAGGAGTACGTGACCCGGCTGGAAACCTGGTGCGACGAGTTCAACGCCGGGCTCGGCAAGCTCGACTCGTTCATCCTGCCGGGCGGCACCGCCGGCGCAGCGCTGCTGCACCAGGCCCGTACGCTGGCCCGCCGCGCGGAACGCTCCGCGTGGCTGCTGATCGAACAGGCGCCCGACGCCACCGCGCCGCTGCCGGCGAAGTACCTCAACCGGCTCTCCGACCTGCTGTTCATCCTGTCCCGGGTCGCCAACCCCGGCGGGGACGTGCTGTGGCGGCCGGGCGGCGGCCGTACCACGGATGGATGACCCGCGGCCAGCTGCACCACGTGGAGCTGTGGGTCCCGGAGCTGGACGCGGCGCTCCACGGCTGGGGGTGGCTCTGGGTGAGCTGGGCTACCAGGTCGCCAGTCGCTGGCCCGCGGGCGTCAGCTTCGCGCTGGGCGACTGCTACCTGGTGCTGGAGCAGTCGTCCGCGCTCTCCGCGACCACCCACGAACGGACCCGTCCCGGGCTGAACCATCTCGCCTTCCACGCCGGCTCCCGCGCCGAGCTGGACCAGCTGGTCGCGGCGGCCCCGGCGTACGGCTGGCGGCTGCTGTTCGCCGACCAGCACCCGTACGCGGGCGGCCCCGACCATTACGCCGGCTACCTGGCCGACCCCGGCGGGTACGAGGTGGAGCTGGTGGCCGAAGCCTGACCCACACCGGCGGGCCCGCAGCCGAGCTGGGGGCCAGAGCCGAGCGGGCCCGCAGCCGAGCTGCGGCCCGGAGCCGGACCTCGGGTCAGCGCACCGTGATACGA
>JBOGDG010000508.1:0-2645 GCA_050701655.1 Micromonosporaceae bacterium | reverse complement strand
CTCGAAGCCCTCGCCCCACCAGCGCCCGAGCACGCTGCGGTACTCCTCCGGCGCGGGCTCACCGGGGGTCCAGGGCTCGATCTCGGGCGGGTCGTCGGCCAGCGAGCTGTCCATCAGCTGGGCGGTGAGCCCCAGCACCGCGCCGGCGGTGCCGGAGGAGATCAGCACCGCCGCGCCGGTCGCCGCCGGCACCCCGGTGCCGAGCCGCCCCGACACGTCAGCCAGGAAGCCCGGCATGGCGCCGCCGTGGCCGACGTCGATCACGCGCTCGCCACGCGGGGTCAGGATCAGCCCCAGCCCGAGCCCGGAGGCCCAGAGCTGCTCGTCGCGTACGGTCAGCGGCCAGCGCATCTCCTCCACGGTGGTGGCGGCGAGCACCGTACCGTCCGGGTCAATGCTGGCCGGGTCGGCGAGGTACGCCCCCCAGCGCGCCATGTCGCTCGCCGTGCCCCACAGCTGGCCGGCGGGGCCGAACGCACCCAGGTCGGTGACCGGCTCCGGGCGGGCGTAATCGGAGTACGCGTCGACCTGGTAGCCGACCGCCGCCCGCTCCGCCGGCCGGGTGGTGGTGTGCGAGAGCCCCAGTGGCCGCAACACCCGCTCGACCACCACCTGCTCCCAGGGGGCGCCCCGCTTCGCCGCCACCACCTGACCGAGCAGCGCGAACCCGAGGTTGGAGTAGTGGAACCGGCGGGCCGGCGGCAGCACCTGCTCCGCCTTCGCCAGCTCGGCGATCGCCTGCTCGTCACCGACCGTGGCCAGGGTGTCCCAGATGTCGCCGTACGGCTCCCGCTGCAACCCGGAGGTGTGGCTGAGCAGCCGGCGCAGCGTCACCTCGCCGTGCTTGGGTACGTCCAGGTGGGCGCCGAGCGCGTCGTCGAGGTCCAGCAGCCCGTCGTCCCGGCACTGCATCAGCAGTACGGCGGTGAACGTCTTGGTCACCGATCCGATCCGGAACTGGGTGTACGCGTCCAGCGTCCTGCCCGGACCCGCCGTACCCAGCTGGAAGGTCCAGAGTGGACGGTCGGCGCGGTGTACCGCGACCTGCACCGCCGGCACCCGGTGGTCCCGCTGCTGCTTCCTGACCAGCCGCTCCAGCTGCTTGCCAAACTGTCCCACCGCCGGCCTCCTTTGGTCACGCGGTACGCCAGCCAGCACGCTACCGAACCCGCGAGCGGGGCTGCCGGACCGCCAACTGATTAGGGTGGGTCATAGCCCGCTGGCGTTCGAGAGGAATGGCATGGAGATCACGGGGCTCTGCACGGCACTGCTGGTGGGTCTGATCATCGGCGCTCTCGGGCGACTGGTGCTGCCCGGCAAACAGCGCATCGGCCTGCTGTGGACGCTGCTGGTCGGCATCGTCGCGGCGCTGCTCGGCACACTCGTGGCGGGCGTGCTGGGTGTGGCCTACACCGGCGGCGTCGACTGGATCGAGCTGGCGCTGCAGATCGGCTTCGCCGCGGCCGGCGTCAGCCTGGTAGCCGCCCGAAAGTAGGCCCCCAGCCGAATCAGCAGTGTGCGTGGATCCGAACGTACTTCGGATGAGTCAGGTCCAGCCCTGGGTCGGGACGGAAGCCGCGGTCGAGCACCTCGACATCGTCGATCTTGGCGAGAGTGAACTGGCGCCAAGCCGGCAACGAGCCTTGGCTTCGACGAGGACATGGGGTGACGCAAACCCTCCATCCAGAGCCATTATCTGAAGGGCGAGCAGTTACGGCACCCCACCGGATGAGTGCCCTTGTCGTTGTGTAACTCACGCGATCGGTAACGCCCGGATTCTGATCCGGTCGCCGACCACCGAAACGACGGCACCAGTTTCAAGGGCCTGCTGGATCTGCGCCAGATTGACGAGCACAAGTCCCGCGATGTCGTTTGCCGCGACTTCCTGCACCTCGCGGAGGAGAATCAGCGAGGGACGATCGGACTTCGTACGGAACAGCAGGTTGGTGAAGTCGGAGTCCTGCGAGATGAGCACGAAGCCGTTCGCACGCGCGTACTCCAAGATGTCCTCGTCCGGGGCATCCCGCATGCCTACCTCGCGTACGTGGCACGTTCCTTCGTGACCACTTGCCAGCAGTCGAGGACAGATAGCCGGCGAGAGGTTGGCGTCGAGCAGGAACTTCACGCCGACCGGCGGAGCGACAGGTAGTGGCCGGCGGCCGCCTCCGCCGCGAACTCCAACGCCTGTCGGATGTCCTCTGCCTCCAGGTCGGGATGTTCGGTAAGAACCTGCTGCACACTCATCCCACGCGCGACCATCCGTACGACGGTCGCAACCGGGAACCGCATGCCCCGGATGCAGGGCTGCCCGCCCATCTTGTCGGGATCAACCGTGATTCGGTCGAACACGGTGTGCCTCCTCCTCGGGCATAACCTGATGAATCGTCGCATGGCGATCTTGTGTGAATGACACAAGCTACATCACCACGATGGTCTCAGAACCTGCTCGAATCAACAGGCATTCCAAGAAGCGTCAGCGCGCCGTGACGTCGGAGGGGACGGCGGCGAGGATCTGGCGCCAGGTGACGACCGGTGCGGTGAGGCCGCCCGCGCCGGCGGCTCCCGCGACGGCGGCCAGGGCGCGGCGGCGTACGTCGGTGGCCAGTTCGTCGCCGAAGCGCTCCACGAACAGCACCGCGCGGGGC
>JBOGDG010000507.1:0-2649 GCA_050701655.1 Micromonosporaceae bacterium | reverse complement strand
GTGCGGCGCAGGATCCAGAGGCCGGAGTTCATGTCGCTGAGGTAGACCAGACCGGTGTGCTCGTCGACCACCACACCCCACACCTGGGTGGCGTTGGTGAGCACCCCGCGCTGCGACGGGCTCACCGGGTTGTTCGCACTCGGGGGTACGAAGTAGGCCACCTCGCGGGGCGCCGCCGGATCGCTGGTGTCGATCACCCGTACGCCGTCGGTGTACCAGGACGCGTACACGTCGGTGCCGACCAGCAGCGGGTTGTGGATGGTGTAGTCGCCGGCGCCGACGTCCTTGGCGCCTGCGGAGTTCACGGTCTTGAACTGCCCGACCTGGCGCGGGTGCGCGAGGTCGCTGTAGTCGTACACCCGGAGGTAGCCGAAGCCCTTCTCGATGCCGCTGCCGGAGGTCTTGCAGAAGTCCTCGTCGGCGGTGAAGAGCAGCCGGCGCTGCTCGTCGTAGTTGGCCGAGTGGGCGTCACCGTCGGCATTGGCCGGGTAGTCGGTGTCCCCGCGGTACGTCGGCCGCGCCGGGTCGGTCAGGTCGAGCGCGACGAACCCGCTGTCCCAGTACGCCACGAACGCCAGCTTCCCGTCCGCGGACGGTTCGGCGCCGTGCCCGTACACCGGGTCGGGGTCGCAGCCCTGGCCGGGCCCGAGCGGGCCGCCGGCGTCGTGCAGCACACCCCAGTCGGAGATCTCGAGCATGCCGGTCGGGTCGGTGATGTCGATCAACCGGAAGTCGCCCCGGCCCTGCTGGTCCCGGAAGCCGCTGGGGGACGCGGAGTCGGCGTACTCGCTGGTGGGCACGGTGGTGTACGCGTACGTCCTGCCCAGGTCCGTACGGTGCTGCACCTCGAATTCGTGGATCCCCCGGGTGCAGCAGCCGGTGTTCACCCGCCCGATCTCGACCGGCTGCGCCGGGTTGGTGACGTCCCAGGCGATCAGGCCACGGAACAGGCTGGTGTCGTACCGGGAGCCGCCGCAGGTCTGGATCCCGGCGAGTGCGATGTCACGGCCGGCCAGCGCGCCGTACCGGGCGGTGTAGACCACCACGTCCTCGGCGGAGGTGCCGGTCGGCTGCTGCAGCTTCGCCACAGGAGTCGGGCGCGCCGGGTCCCGGGCGTCGACGATCACGATGCCGGCGTGCGCGTCGTCCGGGCAGAACCGGTTCTCCCCGCCGCCGGACCAGTCCTGGAAACCCCAGCTCCCGACGTACGCGTACCCCTCGTGCACCCACACGTCGGCGTTGAAGCCGCGGTTGCCGAGGGTGTGGTGCCCGACCACTTCCATGTTCCACGCGTCGGGCTTGGTGGTGGCGGCGCCGGCCGGCGCGCCCGCGAACACCAGGCTGATCACCGACAGGGCGCAGATGCTCCAGATGGATCGCTTCACGGCTGCCCCAATCCCTCAAGGCCCCCGACCGGAATCCGCTCCGGGTCTCACCCTGCCGAGGCCGGCGCCGCTCCACAACCCCCGCGGGTCCTGGTCCTGCTTGATCGCGGCTGGGTCTGCGCCGGCGTGGCGGCTCAGGCGACGTCGAGCAGCTCCACCTCGAACACCAGCGTCGAGTTGGCCGGGATCACCGGCGGGAAGCCGCGCTCGCCGTACCCCAGGTGCGGCGGCACGGTGAGCTTGCGTACGCCACCGATCCGCATCCCGGCGACGCCCTGGTCCCAGCCCTGGATCACCTGACCCGCGCCCAGGCCGAACTGGAACGGCTCGCCCCGGTCCCGCGAGGAGTCGAACTTCTGGCCGTTGGTGAGCGTGCCGACGTAGTGGACGCTCACCGTGTGCCCCGGCTTCGCCTCGGCGCCGTCGCCGGTCTCGACGTCCTCGATCTCCAGCGCGTCAGACATTGAAAACCCCCTTGTTGTGTACGGAACTCGCGTCGCCCCCATCCGATCACATCGGCGTTCGGCTCTCGGTCGGGGCCTTGCGGCGTGCGGCCGGGGCCTTGCAGGTGTGCGGTCGGGGTCTTGCGGCGTGCCCTTACCGTGAGCGTCGCTCAAGCACTGCCCCCGGGTCACCAGTTGCCCCGTCACCACACGAGAGGCTCTGCCCATGCGAAAGCTCATCCCGTGGTTCGCCGCCGCCCTGGTGGCGACCGCCCTGGTGGCAACGGCGCCACTGGCCTCGGCGTCCACCCGGTCCGCCACGGCGACCGCCACGGCGGCGACGTACGACGCCTGTCAGCAGCCCCTCAACCCGGACCGCCGCTCGATCTACCGGCTCAAGAACGGCGGCGACGTGCTCTCGTTCGGGCGGGTCGTGGTGACCGCGACCAAGCAGTACTACCACCGGTACTGCGTGCAGTTTCAGACCGGTGGCCGGACCGTCTACCACCAGTGGGGACAGGCGGGCTACGAGCGTACGAACGGCAGCTGCGTGTACGTCGGCGGCAAGGGCAGCGGCGCGTACTGGACCGGCGGCTACCACCGCACCGTGATCGTGCCCGACAAGTGGTGCACCCAGGAGTCGTACTCGATCCGGTACGGCGGCAAGTGGTACACCGCCACGTTCCTCCGCTACAACGCGTAGTCCCTGACGACTTGGTGCACGATAGCCACCGGGCTGCGCCGGACCCGTTCGCCGACCGGCGGCGTTGTCGGCTCACCCGGATACAACACCGGTATCCGGGCAAACCTCCGCCTTGCCG
>JBOGDG010000506.1:0-2690 GCA_050701655.1 Micromonosporaceae bacterium | reverse complement strand
CCCCAGGACGGCGCTCTGACCGGCGCTGGCGTCGCCACGGGCGAGCCGGTCGATCGCGCGCTGTACCCGCAACCGGGTGCGGTAGTCGCTGAGCGTCACCCCGGTGACCCGGTGGAAGACCCGACTCAGGTGGTACGGCGAGACCGCCAGCTCCGTGGCGAGCGCGGTGAGCCGGCGGGCCGGGCCGGCGTACAGGGCCTGCCGGGCCTGGTCGACCAGGTGGCGCTGGCGCGTCCGGATAGCCGGCGCTGGTGGGGCGTTCAGCAGGGCCGCCACCAGGGCAGCGGCGTGATCCGCGAGCGCGACCAGGTCTCCGATGCCGGCGGCGACGAGCAGCCGCCGGTGCGTCAGCACCAGCTCCGGAGCGGCCAGCACCGGGCCGGTCGCCAGCGCGTGCACTGGTTCGGTGTCACGTACGGCAACTTCGTCACGCTGACCGCACGCGCGCAGGGTGAGGAGATTCTGCAGGAGGGTACGCAACACGACGGCCGCCCGGTCCGGTGGACCTTCTCCGAGATCACCGACACCTGTTTCCTGTGGCAGGGCTACATCTCCGACGACGCCGGCGAGAACTGGCGCCAGGAGCAGGAGATGCGCGCCGTACGGTGATTCCGCTACCGAGCACGGCCGGCGGTGTGGCTGGGGGAGGGGCGGAGCATGAGCCGGGTGATCAGGCCGAGTGAGAACCGCCGGGTGCGTACGGTCTCGCGGCGTACCTCGGCCCGGGCGGCTTCGGCGGCGGCCACAGCACGGCGCAGGGCGAACCGGACGTCGTAGATCCAGATCTGCCCGGTGGGCTTGGTGACCCGCAGCAGCTCGCCTACCCCGGCTTCGCGGTCGGCCCAGTGGTGCTGGCTGAGGGTGGAGACGACGAGATCGAAGCTGTCGTCGGGGTAGCTCAGCTCGGCCACGTCCGCCACGGCGAAGCCGACCCGGTCGGACACCCCGGCGTCGGTGGCGAGGCGGCGGGCGTACTCGATCATCTCCTCGGACAGGTCGATGCCCTCGACCCGCAACCCGGGCGCCTGCTCGGCGATCGCGAGCGGTACCCGCCCGGGACCGGTCCCGACGTCGAGCACCCTGGCGCCATCGGGTATTCCAGCGGCGGCGACGTCGGTGGCGACCCGGGCGTGGAGGCGGCGGGCGTGCCGGCCGGCGATCTTGTCGTACGGGCCCGGGTGGTGGAAGGCGCCTTTGCGGGGGTGGGCGTGGCGGTGGAACATGACCGTAGACCCTCCAAAGTTGTAGAATACAACTCTCGGCTCGTTCAAGGGTAGGACAGATAGTTGTACGACACAACAGTCAACGACACGGCAGACGCGTTCCCCGACGACTGGCTGCGCCGACTGCTGCGTGAGGCGGTGCGCGCCGGCGGCCTGCTCGAGACCCATGACCACACCGGGCTGCGGCTGTCGCTGTCGGAGACGTTCGCGCTGGGGGAGCTGTCCGAGGTGGGTACGTTGTCGCAGCAGGAGCTCGCCGACCGGCTCGGCCTGGAGAAGAGCACCGTGAGCCGGCTCGCCGCCAACCTGGAGCGCCGGAAGTGGTTGACCCGCGAGCGTGACCCGGCGAACCGCCGCTACTACCGGCTACGCCTTACCGCGCAGGGGCGGCACGCCGCTAAGCGGGTCGGCGGCCACTTCCACAGCTTCCACGCAAAGCTGTTCGAGGCGCTCTCGCCCGCCGAACACGCCGGGCTCCAGCTCGGCCTCGGTGGGCTGATCCGGTTCCTGGAGGCCGAGCGGTTGCGGCCATCAGGCGACGGCGCGCCGCCGGTAGACCTCGCGGGCCACGACACCGCGGCGCGCCCAGGCGCGGAGCGCTAAGACGCGGCGGTGCCGTGGACCCGGCGAGGCGAGATCAGGTGATCTCTAGCCACAGCGCTGGGGTGTTGGGTGGCTCCCAACCCTGCAGTGAGGTGTGCGACTGGCGGCACTGGTAGTTCCTGCCGCCGTACGAGACCTTGTCACCTATCTGGTACGCCGTGTTTGGCTGCCACGCCGGATACGCGCCCGGCGGCGATGTCGGCGAGGCGGTCGGGGAAGCGCTCGGCGACGCGGTGGGCGATCCGGTCGGTGACGTGGTTGGCGAGGGGCCGGGGGATCCCGCGCAGGGACCGTCGTCCCGCCACGGCTGGCCGTCGCCGGTGTGGGTGTCGGGCTGCTCGCCCTGGGTCCACCATTTCGCGGCGTACTTACGGCCCTGCCACGAGACGGTGTCGCCGCCTACGTACACCTGCGAGGACTGCCACTCCGGCGCCGTGCAGTCGCCTGAGGGCGGCGGCGAGGACGGGCTGGTGCCCCACGGCACCTGCGGCGAACGGTAGAAGTCGATCCCCATCACCGTCCAGCGAGGACCCTGGGCGCCGAGACGGGTCTTGAACGCGTCCCAGTTGTGCGTGGACCACGGCGACCAGCCCAGCTCGGCGATCGCCGGTAGCCGGGGGAACGCCATGAACTCGATGTGGTCCTCGGTGACGATGGTCTCTGTCCACAGTGGTGCCTCGACGCCCAGGACCGCGGACTCCGGGACGCCGCTGAGGTGAGTGCCCGGGTTCCAGTCGTACGCCCGTTGGACCTCGATGTAGCCGGCCCAGCTCAGGCCGAGCGGGGTGCTCTCGTTGTACTTCATGTCGAGGTACGCCCGGTTGGCCGGCGACATGACGACCTTGGCACCGCGGGACACGGCGG
>JBOGDG010000505.1:0-2718 GCA_050701655.1 Micromonosporaceae bacterium | reverse complement strand
GGATGGCCGCCGACCCGCATCTACCCGTGAGACATAACCAAAGACT
Organism: Micromonosporaceae bacterium; assembly: GCA_050701655.1. GTDB lineage: Bacteria > Actinomycetota > Actinomycetes > Mycobacteriales > Micromonosporaceae > WHSM01. The sequence goes on along the minus strand of JBOGDG010000505.1, from coordinate 2,672 downwards.
ATTCCGGGGGTACGACAAGAATCGGCCACCCGGGGAGCCTCCTCGGAAATTGTTTGGAAATTCTCCCTTGGGAAAGACACCGGCCGGCAGCACACACCTGCGCAGTGAGCCCTTCCGTAATGACTGATGACGTCGGGTAGTTGCCGCTCGGGCGGCGAAGATTGCCGAACCCACCCTGTCGCATTGGACAGAGCCAGCCCGCTTCGCTTTGCTCACTTCCTTAGATACATGAGGGTGCGCCTCATCCGCGCAGCCTCCCACGTGGCTATCGAACACCTGCCGGCGCGTACGATGCCGCGTACGGCGACGCGGAGGAACCCGGTGTGAATCCGGGGCGGTCCCGCCACTGTGACCGGGGAGTGTCCCTCGATAACCGCCACGGCCGGAAGGCTGGAAGGCCGGGGGAGCGTCGATCCGGGAGTCAGGAGACTCCGGCGCCGGCTGATGACCCTGCTACCCGGGGCGCGGACCCCGAGGGAGGCCACCATGGCGCGCATTCTCCTGCTCTCCACCGCCGACACCGAGCTGCTCGCCGCACGCGCGAGCGGAGCGGACTGGGCGATCGGCAACCCGGCCCGACTTTCACCTGACGAGGTCGAGCTCGACGGCGTGGACGTCGCCGTTGTCCGGCTGCTGGGCGGCCGGCGTACCTGGCCGGACGGGCTGGACCGGGTGCTCGCCAGCGGGGTGCCGACGGTGGTGCTGGGCGGGGAGGCGATCCCGGACGCGGAGCTGATGGCGCTGTCGACGGTGCCGGCGGGGGTCGCCTCCGACGCGCTGAACTACCTGGTGGAGGGCGGCGCGGACAACCTGCGGGAGCTGCACCGCTTCCTCTCCGACACGGTGCTGCTCACCGGCGAGGGCTTCGAGCCGCCGGTACGGCTGCCGACGCACGGCGTACACCGGGAGGCGGCGGGCGACGGGAAGCCGACCGTGGGCGTGGTGTTCTACCGGGCGCACGCGCTCGCCGGCAACACCGGCTTCGTCGACACGCTCTGCGACGCGATCGCCGCCGCCGGAGGAGATCCCCTGGCCGTCTACTGCGCCTCGCTGCGCGGCGCCGATCCGGAGCTGTTCGGTCTGCTGGAACGTTGCGACACGCTGGTGGTCACCGTCCTCGCATCCGGGGGTACCAAAGCCGCTAACGCTTCCGCCGGCGGCGACGACGAGGCGTGGGACATCGGCGAACTGCGGCGGCTCGACGTACCCCTGCTGCAAGGTCTGTGTCTGACATCGACCCGGCAGGCGTGGCAGGACAGTGACGCGGCACTTTCTCCGATGGACGCGGCGATGCAGGTGGCGATCCCGGAGTTCGACGGCCGGCTGATCACGGTGCCGTTCTCGTTCAAGGAACCCGGCCCGGACGGGCTGCCGGTGTACGTCGCCGACCCGGAGCGCTCGGCGCGGGTCGCCGGCATCGCCGTCCGGCACGCGAAGCTGCGCCACGTGCCGCCCGCCGAGCGCAAGCTCGCGATCGTGCTCTCGTCGTACCCGACCAAACACGCCCGGGTCGGCAACGCCGTGGGGCTCGACACGCCGGCCAGCGCGGTGCTGCTGCTGCGGGCGCTGCGCGACGCCGGCTACACGGTCGACGGGTTCCCCGAGGACGGTGACCAGCTGATCCACGGGCTGATCGAAGCCGGCGGCCACGACGTGGAGTGGCTCACCGAGGAGCAGCTCGCCGCCGCCGAGATCCGGGTGCCGGTCGCCGACTACCTGGCCTGGCTCTCCTCGCTTCCGGCGGCGTTCCGGGAGTCGGTCACCGAAGCGTGGGGCGAGCCGCCCGGCGAGCTGTACGTTGACGGCGAGCACATCGTTGTCGCTGGTCAGCGCTTCGGGAACGTGGTGCTGATGATCCAGCCGCCGCGCGGCTTCGGGGAGAACCCGATCGCGATCTACCACGACCCGGAGCTGGCGCCCTCGCACCACTACCTGGCGGCGTACCGGTGGCTGGACCAGACCTTCGGCGCGGATGCGGTGATCCACCTGGGCAAGCACGGGACCCTGGAATGGCTGCCCGGCAAGGGCCTGGGGCTCGCAGCGGACTGCGCGCCGGACGCGGTGCTGGGTGACCTGCCGTTCGTCTACCCGTTCATCGTCAACGACCCGGGGGAGGGTACGCAGGCCAAGCGCCGCGCCCACGCCACCGTCGTCGACCACCTGGTGCCGCCGATGGCCCGCGCCGACACGTACGGGGACCTGGCGAAACTGGAGCAGCTGCTCGACGAGTACGCCACCGTGCAGGCGCTGGACCCGGAGAAGGTGCCGACCGTACGGGCCCAGATCTGGACGCTGATCAAGGCGGCGCAGCTGCACCACGACCTGCACGTGGAGGACCAACCGCAGGACGACGACTTCGACGAGTTCGTGCTGCACGTCGACGGCTACCTGTGCGAGATCAAGGATTCCCAGATCCGCGACGGGCTGCACATCCTCGGCAACGCGCCCAGCGGCGAGGCGCGGGTGAATCTCGTACTCGCGGTGCTGCGCGCCAACCAGGTATTCGGCGGTGTCACGGGGGCCGTACCGGGGCTGCGGGCCTCCCTGGCGCGGCACGTCGGTCTCGACGAGCAGGTGCTGCTCGCGGAGCCGGGCTCGCGGATCGAGGTGCCCGCCGCGCTCGTCGCGCTGATGGCCGGGCCGACCGCGCCCGACGAGCCCGGGGCGGGGCC
>JBOGDG010000504.1:0-2727 GCA_050701655.1 Micromonosporaceae bacterium | reverse complement strand
GTACATCGGTCCGGTGATGGTGCTGGTCAGCAGGTAGACGGTGACCGCCCACACGTAGAACTGGTTGCCGCCGAGGTCGGTGACGATGCGCGGCAGCGCAGTGCCGACGATGGTCTGGTCGAGCGCGGCAAGGAACATGCCTAAGGCGACAGTCGCGAAGACTGCCTTGCGCCGCCCGGAAGTGACCTCCACAAGCACACTCTGCCGGGCAAAGGGAGTTGCCGCATGAAAACGCGGCAACTCCCCACATAACTACCTACCAGTTGAAGCCGGCCGCGTATGACGTGCTGGCGAGCACAGCCTGGCCGCTTACGTTCGGGTGGAAGTAGTCCCAGGTGGAGACCTGGGAGAGCACGAACGGGTAGTTGAACACCGCGTTGCCGTCGAACCTGCAGTTGGCGCCGTAGTTGGTGCACGCCTGCGCCAGCTGGGTGTTGAAGTCGATCACCCGCTGGCGTACCCGGTTGCGCCGGTCCTCGTCGGCCTGTGCGGTGGAGCGCGGGTTGGCCAGCATCGACTGGCAGATGCCGAAGCCGTTCCAGGTGGAGACCGCGTCGCTGTTGTCCTTGCCGATGTACCACAGCCGCTTGATGTCGGGGACGCTGGCGATGAAGACCTTCGCGTTCGGCAGGCCGCTCTTCAGCCGGGCCAGCGCGGCGTCCAGCTGGGACCGGTACGTGGCGACCGCGGTCATGGTGCTCTCGGAGCTGGTGCACGCGTCGTTGGCGCCCATCTCGATGGTCACGTACTCCACGCCCTGCCCGGCCGCCGTACCGGCCTGACCGGCCAGGTCGGTCATCTTGGCTCCGCTGCGGGCGTCGTTGTGGTTCTTGCCGTAGATCGCCGGGTTCTTCGCCAGGATCCGGCGGTAGTGGCTGTTCACGGTGCTGTAGCTGCCGGTGCTCCAGGATCGCGAGGTGCAGTCGAAGTACCAGCCGCAGGCGTTGAACGCGCGGGTGATCGAGTCCCCCAGCCCCGCCATCGAGTTGGGTGGTGCCTCGGTGGTGCCGGTCGCGTACGCGGCGCCGCCGGTCAGGGCCAGCACCACGGCCAGTACAACGACGGACGAGAGTCGGTGCAGGGTTCGGATCATGCGAGCCTCCCAGGAACGACAACCGACCCGATAAGGGTGGTTACCGGACAGTAGTGGAGATGTGACCCGCGTCTCAATAGATGGGCGGGCCACCGAGGGATTCCCCGTTCTCCTCACCATCGCCGAAGCCGTTTGGGCAGGCCCTGAGCTTGCCGAAACCGGGTCGAAACAGCGTGGCCGGATCGGTACGCAGCGACACGCGTTCGAGGTCACACCGACGTGGATTGCCGTGCCGGATCGCGCCGGCATACTGTGGGTACGTACCTACGGTATGTCAAAGACGGAAGGTAGGTAATCATGACGTCCCAGGCGTACGCAGTGAAGCGTGCTGCTCTGAACACCGTGCTCGCACGGGTCGAGCGGGACGGAACCATCGGCCCCGAGCAGGACCTGCCCGGGGAGTTCGCCGACACCGGTGAGCTGCTCGCGATGGCCCAACAGCGGTGGCACAGCCATCTCGGCGCGCGGATCGACGCGGCGCTGGAGACCGGCGAGGCCCCCTCGACCGCGGTCGGCGGCGCCTACCGCGAAGCGATCAGGTCGCTGCCGGAGATCCGGCAGCTGCTGACGAGCCACGCCGGGCACCCGGCACTGGCGGCCGCGCGGGAACGCGAGTTCTCGCTGCTGGCGTGGGCGGCGGGGCTGGTCCCGCGTACCACTCCTGCGAGCCGTGCCGCGGAGCTCGGTCGCGAGTTCGCCGACGCGGTCAGCGCCGGCGTGCCGACGCGCCGTACCGCCGGAAAGTCTGCCGAGCCGCGGGGCTGGCTGCAGCGACTCAAGGACGTGGTCGCCGCCTGAGGCACCCGCTCCCCCGAGCACCCCGAATCGCCAACCGGCTGGTGGCCCGCCACCAGCCGGTTGTTCGCTTCTTAGCGGCTCGCCAGCGGCTATTGACGTTCCGCCAATAGCGTCCTACGGTGCTGGTACGCCGAGCCCCGGAGCACCCATGGCCAGCCAGCGCGACGCCCGCGTACGGACCCGTCTGGAACACGACGAACGGCGCGCCCAGATCCTCACCGCCGCGCGCGGGCTGTTCAGTGAGCGCGACTACCAGGCGGTCTCCAGCAGCCAGATCGCCGTCGCCGCCGGCGTCAGCCGCGGGCTGCTCAACCACTACTTCGGCACCAAGCGCGACCTCTACCTGGAGGTGATGCGCGAGCTGATGGCGGTCCCCCCGGTGCCGGTGCCGGAGTACGTCGAAGGCTCCACCGCCGAAGACCGGATCTCGCAGAGCGTGGACGGCTGGCTGGAGCTGCTGCAGCGCAACGCCAACACCTGGCTGGTCGCCATCGAAGCGGCGGGCTCCGGGCGCGACCCGGAGGTGGAGGCGCTGCTCGATGAGGCGCGCGAGCGCGCGGTCACCCGGATCGTGGAGGTCGCCGGGCTCGGCCCGCTGGCCCGCGAACACCCCGAGGTGCGGGGCGTGCTGCGCGGCTTCTCCGGGATGGCCGAAGCCACCACCCAGCAATGGCTGCGCGCCGGCCGGCTCACCCGCCGGCAGGCGCACGTACTGCTGGAGACCGCGCTGCTGACCCTGATCCGCGACGTGCTGCCGAAGGTGCTGGCCTCGCGGGACTGACCGCCCATCGTACGGAGGTTGTGATGGCGAACGAACTACCGGGCATCTCTCGTCG
>JBOGDG010000503.1:0-2748 GCA_050701655.1 Micromonosporaceae bacterium | reverse complement strand
ACCTACCCTGGCCCGAACACAACGAGGGGTAAGCACATCAAGGTGCGGAAAATGCGGCTAGTGAGCTACGACCAGGGCCGCAGCTGGGCGGTCGCGGCGGGCACCGTGCTGGTCACCAGCAGTACGCCGAGCACGCCCCGCGGCTACGGCGACCGGTACGGCTGGGCGTACACCCCGCAGGGCAGGCAGGGGCTGGTGCGCTCCAGCGACTGCCGCACCTGGCACAGCCTCCCGGTGCGGTAGCGGCTTATCCAGGTTCGGTGTTGATGACGCAGAAGCGGTTGCCTTCGGTGTCGGCGAGCACGATGAAGTCCGGATCGTCGGGGTAGAGATCCCAGTCCACGCGCTGCGCGCCGAGGGACACCAGCCGCTCCACCTCGGCGGCCTGGTCGGCGGCGTCGCCGGCGTACAGGTCGAGGTGGGCCCGGGGATGGTCCTGTACGGGGGTCTCGGAGCTGCCGAGCGCCAGCCGGGCGCCGGAGCCGCCGTCGCGCGGGATCAGCACCACCCAGTCGTCCTCCGGCTCGTCACGGGGTACGTAGTCCAGTGCCCGCATCCAGAACTCCGACGCGCGTGCCACATCGGAGACGCCGAACACGACGGTGCCGATCGACAGCAACGACCCGGGACCCCTTCTACTCGGCGTCGATGACGCGGTGTTCGGTGGCGGTGAGCTCCGGGCGGCCGGGTGCGGCCTCCGCCGCCGGCGGCGCCTCCGGGGTACGGCGGCGACCCCGCAGCACGCTGCCGAGCTTGTAGCGCTCCTTCGGCGGGCGGTCGTTGGCGATCAGCACCGCCATCCACGGCAGCAGCACCATGCCGACCACGCACAGCGGCACCCAGAGCCACAGCATCGGCGCCTGCACCGACACCAGCACGCCGGCGACGATCAGGCAGACGATCCGGAAGCCCATCATCGACGCGTACCGGATCTGGCGGCTGCGCAGCTGCTCGTCCTGGCTGCGTTCCGCGTCGGTGATGACGACGGGGCGGCGGCTCACGTCGACTTCCCCGCCTTCGCGGCCTGCTTCACCTGCCGCTTGAACTCCCGTACCTTCAGCAGCGACTCCTCGTCCACCACGTCGGCGACCGAGCGGGTCGCGCCCTTCTCGCCGTACCCGCCGGCGGCCTCGCGCCAGCCGTCCGGGCGTACCCCCAACTGCTTGCCGAGCAGGGCGAGAAAGATCTTGGCTTTCTGCTCCCCGTACCCCGGGAGGGTCTTCAGGCGTTTCAGCAGCTCGGCGCCGTTCGGGACGCCGCGCCACACCGCCTCGGCGTCGCCGTCGTAGTGGTCGCGCAGGTAGCGGCACAGCTCCTGCACCCGCTTCGCCATCGCGCCCGGGAACCGGTGGATCGCGGGGGTACGGGTGAACAGCTCCACCAGCTTCTCGGTGTCGTACCCGGCGATCTCGTCGGCGGACGGCTCGTGGCCCAGCCGCTGTGCCAGCACGTAAGGCCCGGAGAACGCTTTCTCCATCGGCACCTGCTGGTCGAGCAGCATCCCCGTCAACAGCGCCAGCGGGCTGGCGGAGAGCAGCTTGTCGGCGTCCGGATGCTGGGCGAGGCGCAGGTTCGCTGTCATACCGCCAGCCTACGACCCGCCGGGCCTGTCAGACTGGTTGGCTGGAGGTGCGTGACGCAGATGAGCACTCAGACCGACGTCCGGCCGGAGACCAGAGACGCCGACACCGGCCCGGAAATGTTCCACTACGTGCGCAAGAACAAGATCGTCGAGAGCGCCGTGATGGGTAACTGGGTGATCGCGCTGTGCGGCGCGACGTTCCCGGTCACCAAGACGCCGAAGCCCGGCTCCCCGGTGTGCCCCGCGTGCAAGGAGATCTTCGACAAGGGGTACGACGGGCCCGAGGACGAGGGCTGAACGGCGCGCTCGCGCTGCTGGTCGTCCTCGACCTGGTCGGCGTGGCGGTGTTCGCCGCCTCCGGCGCGTCGGCGGGGGTGGCGAAGCGGCTGGATCTGTTCGGAGTCGCGTTCGTCGGAGTGGTCGCCGCGCTCGGCGGCGGCATCGCGCGCGACCTGGTGATCGGGGCCGTGCCGCCGCTGGCGTTCACCGCGTGGCCGTACGTCACGGTCGCCGTACTGGTCTCGCTGCTGGTCTTCTACCTCCACCCGCAGCTGGGGCGGCTGCGCAAGCTGATGCTGCTGTTGGACGCCGCCGGGCTCGGTCTGTTCACCGTGGTCGGCACCCTGAAGGCCCTCGACGCCGGGGTGCCGGCCTTTGGCGCGTGCATCGTCGGCATGATCACCGGGATCGGCGGCGGGCTCGGCCGTGACCTGCTCACCGGCGAGATCCCGGTGGTGCTGCGCCGGGAGATCTACGCCGTCGCGGCGCTGCTGGGCGCGGTGGCGGTCACCGTCACGGCCGCCGCCTCACTGCCTTGGCCGGCGTCGGCGATCACCGCCGCCGCACTGGTCTGCGGGGTACGCGTACTCGCGTTGTATCGAAAGTGGTCCGCTCCGGTGCCGCGCGCGGGTCGCGGCTGAAACTGTCGGAGCCGCTCGCTACCCTGGATCCGCCCTCGTCGTGATTCCGCGTCGGGGGCGCTGCGTGTCCAGTGCCCGCGGCCGGCTGCGCCGGCGGGCAGGGGGTCCGGCTCGCGGCCGTGTCCGGGTCAGCAACGGGGAGGATCCATGCCGCCGCCACCACCTCGGGTCGATGCCGGAGAGCTGCGCGCCTGGCAGCGCCGGGCCCTGGTGGCGTACCTGCGGCGTCCGCAGGAGGACTTCCTC
>JBOGDG010000502.1:0-2750 GCA_050701655.1 Micromonosporaceae bacterium | reverse complement strand
CTGGTCGACTTCGGGCTCTACTTCTTCCACTGCGCCAAGCGGCAGCTCGACAAGGGCGCCGGCCCGTACTTCTACCTGGCGAAGTTGGAGAGTCACCTGGAGGCGCGGCTCTGGAACGATGTCTTCCTGCGGGCCCAGGAGCTGCGCGGCCTGCCGCGCGGCACGATCCGCGCCACCGTGCTGATCGAGACCTTCCCCGCGGCGTTCGAGATGGAGGAGATCCTGTACGAGCTGCGGGAACACTCCGCAGGGCTGAACGCCGGCCGCTGGGACTACATGTTCAGCGTGATCAAGAAGTTCCGCACCCGGGGACGGGAGTTCCTGCTGCCGGACCGGAACTCGGTGACGATGACGGCGCCGTTCATGCGGGCGTACACGGAGCTGCTGGTACGCACCTGCCACAAGCGCGGCGCCCACGCGATCGGCGGGATGGCGGCGTTCATCCCGAGCCGGCGGGACCCGCAGGTGAACGAGATCGCGCTGGCGAAGGTACGCGAAGACAAGACCCGCGAGGCGAACGACGGCTTCGACGGCTCCTGGGTGGCGCACCCGGATCTGGTCCCCGTCTGCCGGGAGGTCTTCGACGGGGTGCTGGGAGACCGGCCGAACCAGCGCGACAAGCTGCGCGAGGACGTGCAGGTGACCGCCGCCCAGCTGCTCGATATCAGGAGCACGCCGGGCCGGCGTACCGAGGCCGGGCTGCGCAACGCGGTCAGCGTCGGGATCCAGTACCTCGCCACCTGGCTCACCGGCTCCGGCGCCGTCGGCATCTTCAACCTGATGGAGGACGCCGCCACCGCGGAGATCTCCCGGTCCCAGGTGTGGCAGTGGCTGCACAACGAGGTGAAGCTCGACGACACCGGGGAGCACGTCACCAAGGAGCTGGTGGAACAGATCGCCGACGAGGAGATCGCGAAGCTCGGCGGCGGCCGCTTCAACGAGGCCCGGGCGCTGTTCATGGAGGTCGCGGTGGCGGACGACTTCACGGAATTCCTGACTCTTCCGGCGTACGAACGAATGCCATGATTCCCGAGCTGGCCGCCCGGCTGCGCACGCTCCTCGGTGAGGACCGTGTCATCACCGACCGCCAGGAGCTGCGGACGTACGAATGCGACGGCCTTGCCCACTACAGGTCGACGCCCGCGCTGGTCGCGCTGCCGTGCGACGCCGCACAGACAGCCGCGACGGTGAGGGCCTGCGCCGAGTTCCGGGTTCCCTACGTCGCCCGGGGCTCCGGCACCGGGCTGTCCGGGGGAGCGCTGCCCCACTCGGAGGGCGTACTGATCGTCACTTCGCAGATGCGGTCCATCATCGAGGTCGCCCCGGAGGACGAGCGCGCCGTGGTCGAGCCCGGCGTGATCAACCTGCAGGTCACACAGGCGGCGGCGCCGTACGGCTACTACTACGCGCCGGACCCGTCGAGCCAGCAGGTGTGCTCGATCGGCGGCAACGTGGCGGAGAACTCCGGCGGCGCGCACTGCCTCAAGTACGGCTTCACCGTCAACCACGTGTATGGCCTGACGGTGGTCGGCTCCGATGGGGAGCTGACGCAGCTCGGCGGCCGCGCCCCCGACCCACCCGGGTACGACCTGGTCGGCGCCTTCGTGGGCTCGGAGGGCACGCTCGGTATCGCCACCGAGGTGACGATCAGGCTGCTGCGTGCGCCGGAGGCGGTGCAGACCCTGTTGGCGGGGTTCCGCACCACCGACGAGGCGGGCGCCGCGACCTCGGCGATCATCGGCGCCGGGGTGGTGCCGGCGGCGATCGAGATGATGGACGCGCTGTCCATCGAGGCCGCCGAGAAGACTGTCCACTGTGGCTACCCGGCCGGTGCCGGCGCGGTGCTGATCGTGGAGCTGGACGGTCCGGCGCCGGAGGTGGAGTCGCAGTTTTCGCAGGTGGAACGGCTGTGCCAGCAGGCTGGCGGCTTCGAGATCCGGGTCGCGGCCGACGACGCCGAGCGGGCCCTGATCTGGAAGGGCCGCAAGTCCGCGTTCGCGGCGGTGGGCCGGATCAGCCCGGACTACATCGTGCAGGACGGGGTGATCCCGCGTACCGCCCTGCCGGACGTGCTCCGCCGGATCGCCGAGCTGTCGGCCGAGACCGGGGTACGGGTCGCGAACGTGTTCCACGCCGGGGACGGCAACCTGCATCCCCTGGTGCTGTTCGACGAGACGGTCGAGGGCGAGGCGGAGCGGGCCGAGCAGGTCTCCGCCGCGATCCTCGATCTGTGCATCGAGCACGGCGGCTCCATCACCGGGGAGCACGGGGTCGGGATCGACAAGGTCAAACACATGCCCCGGATGTTCACCGACGACGACCTCGACACGATGCAGCTGGTCAGGTGCGCGTTCGACCCGGCGGGGCTGGCGAACCCGGGCAAGGTGTTCCCGACCCCGCGGCTGTGCGGCGAGGTCCCGGGGCGGCGCAAGGGCGTACATCCACTTCAGGAGGAAGGGCTCGCGGAGGTGTTCTGAGGTGGTGCTCGGTGATCTCGCCCATCCGGCCGGGGACAACGACGCCATCGCCGGGGTCCGGCCGAGATTCGTCGCGTCACCCGCCACCACCGCCCAGGCCGCCCTCGTCCTCCGGGCCGCCGCCGCGAACGACCTGGCCGTGGTGGCCCGGGGCGCCGGCACCAAGCAGGACTGGGCACTGCCGCCCCGCCGACTCGACCTGGTGATCGACACGAGTCGGCTGACCGGAGTGGTGGAGCACGCCGCGGGCGACCTGGTGGTGGTGGTGCGCGC
>JBOGDG010000501.1:0-2752 GCA_050701655.1 Micromonosporaceae bacterium | reverse complement strand
CGGCTCGACGGCGCGGTGCCGGCCAAGTCCGACCGGGTGAGCGCGGGTGCGTGGCTGGAGGCGACGTTGCCGGCGCCGGAGTCGGCGGCACCGCCCCCCGAGCCGTCCGCGGTGCCGGGGCTCACGGTGGTGCACAGCGACGACGACATCGTGGTGATCAGCAAGCCGGTCGGGGTCGCCGCGCACCCCAGCCCGGGATGGACCGGGCCCACCGTACTGTCCGGCGTGGCCGCGATGGGGCACCGGATCGCCACCAGCGGCGCCGCGGAACGGCAGGGGATCGTGCACCGGCTCGACGTCGGCACCACGGGTGTGATGGTGGTGGCGAAGAGCGAGTACGCGTACAGCTTCCTGAAGCGTGCGTTCAAGACCCGCGAGGTGGACAAGCGCTACCACGCGGTGGTGCAGGGTCACCTGGATCCGCTGCGCGGCACCATCGACGCGCCGATCGACCGCCATCCCCGGGCCGACTACAAGTGGGCGGTGGTCTCCGGAGGCAAGCCGAGCATCACCCATTACGACACGATCGAGGGGTTTCCGGCGGCGAGTCTGGTGGACGTACGGCTGGAGACCGGGCGTACCCACCAGATCCGGGTGCACTTCTCGGCGATGCGGCATCCGTGCGTCGGAGATATTACATATGGGGCAGATCCCACCCTGGCCGCGCGGCTCGGGCTGGACCGGCAATGGCTTCACGCGCGCTCACTTGGGTTCACTCATCCGACGACGGGGGCATACGTAGAGTTCTTCAGCGACTACCCTGGTGACTTGTCACGGGCGCTCGAACAGCTTCGTGGTGAGCATTGAGCTCTCGCGTGGGGAGGTCGCGTGGAGGTCGGGGAGTTACTCCGGCAACTTGACGCCAAAGTGTTGCCGCCGATCGGGCGTGCGCTGACCTGGTGCACGCGGGGCGCGGTCAGGCGACGGGTGCTGTTCTCCACCGGCGTAGTGGCGGCCTTCGCACTGCTGATGGCGTCGGTGTGGGCGGCGCGCCAGCCTCCGACCTCGCCCACCGAGGTGGGGTACGTGGTCCGGGTCGGCGTCGCCGACGGCCAGTCGATCTCCTCGTACGACGAAGCCGCCGACCGGGAGCTGGAGGACCTCGCGGACCAGGGCGGGGAGCCGGCGTACGCGTTGGTGTCGTTCAGCGCTTACCTGACGCCGGACCGGTTCGCCACGCCGCTGGGCGACGTGGAGGTTCATCGCGGCTACGCGCGTGCGCCGTTACGCGATATCCGTACTGATGTGGTGGAGATCACTGTCCGTACGATGCCGGGCGATCTGCGTACCGGAATGGTCTCGGTGGCCGAGGACAGGGCGGCGAGGGCGGAGGCGTACCGCCGGGATGCGGCGAAGCTCACCGGCTCCAGCGAGGTGGAGCGCCAGCAGCGGGAGAGCTACCAGGCGAAGGCGGAGGACGCCGCCGCCGAGGCGGCCGCGTACCGGTCGATGTGCTCCTGTCTGTACGCCGCCGTGGTCCGCGGTACGCCCGGCGCGCTCGACCGGCTGGGCCAGGCGGCGGGGGTACGGACAGTCGACCCCGCGCCCGAGGTGACTGATCTGAGTCGGGCGGTATTTGTCCCCCCGATTCCCGAAGATCCCTATAATTCCGAGCCAGAACCATCGGGTACGCCGTCGGCCAGCCCCTCAGATGAGCCGTCGAGCCCGACCAGTCCGACGCCACGGCCGAGCAATTCGACACCGCCGTCGCCGTCGCCGAGCGGAGCTCCGTCGGAGACTCCGTCGGCCAGCGATGACACTCGGTCGCCGACCGATGACGAGGCAGGGAAGGAGGTCGCAGACCCGGCCGCGGACACAACACGGTTACCCGCCGGTATGACCGGATAGGTCGACTCTGGGGCTTCGTTGGGTCCGGCTCGTTAACAGTGGTATGGGTAGACGGACAGCTCGAAGTCGTACCCGGCACTGTGGGAATCGGCCTGGTGTCCGTAGCCTGTTGGAAGCAGGTCTTCGTGGGAGGCAGATTTTGGAGCGGACCGACGGCGGGGGGTACCCCGTTGCGCCGACAGGGCCGCAACGGCATCCGGTGCTGGAGCGCGCCGCCAACGGCTCGTCGGATTATCCGGCGCCCGGGGCGCAGGACTACTCCGGCTACCCCGCCAACGGCGGGGCTGCGCTGGTGCCCGCGGCCATAGAGCCGGGAGGCGACGGACGGGCCAGACCGCGGCCCGCGATGTCCCGGCAGGCCGCACCCGCCAACCCGGTGGACCAGCTGATCGACACCCTGCGCTGTGATCTGGGTGGTTCGCGGGTGCTGGCGTTCGCCAACCCGAAGGGCGGCGTACACAAGACCACGGCGTGCGTGCTGACCGCCGCGACGTTGGGCAGTGCCCGCGGCAAGGGTGTGCTGGCGTGGGACGACAACGAGCTGCGTGGCACGCTCGGGCTGCGCGCCGGTACGGCACGTCACGCGCGTACCGTCCGGCACCTGCTCGGCGACCTGCCGGAGGTGGAGGCGGCCGGGCCGCAGCTCGCGGAGCGGCTCGACGAGTACCTGCGATACTCCGCGGACGGCTCCTTCGACGTGCTCTCCGGTGACGAGGATCCCCGGGTCGCCCGAAAATTGGACCCCGAGGCGGTACGCCGGATCCTGGACATCCTCACCCGTACCCACGACATCGTCTGTGTCGACACCGGCAACAACGTGGAGAGCCCCAACTGGCTCACCGTGCTGCACTCCTGCGACCAGCTGGTGGTGACCACGGTGCCCCGCGAGGACGCCGCGTTCTCC
>JBOGDG010000500.1:0-2753 GCA_050701655.1 Micromonosporaceae bacterium | reverse complement strand
GGTGTGGGCCACCCTGATCGCGCTGCTGGCCGGCGACGAGCCGGTGGTCGGCCTGGTCAGCGCCCCCGCGCTGGGGCGCCGCTGGTGGGCGGCGAAGGGCACCGGGGCGTACGCCGGCAGGCACCAGCACGCCGCCACCCGGATCCACGTCTCGGAGGTCGGCGACCTGGCCGACGCCTCGCTGTCGTACTCCTCGCTCACCGGCTGGGACGAGCAGGGCCGGCTCCCCGGGCTGCTGGATCTCGCGCTGAGCACCTGGCGGAGCCGGGCGTACGGGGACTTCTACAGCTACGTGCTGCTGGCCGAGGGAGCGGTCGACATCGCGTGCGAGCCCGAGGTGTCGCTGTGGGATCTCGCCGCGCTGGTGCCGATCGTGACCGAGGCGGGCGGCCGGTTCACCGACCTGGACGGCCGTCCGGGGCCACACGGCGGGAGCGCGGTGGCGACCAACGGCAAACTGCAGGACGACGTACTCGATCAGCTGCGTCCTCGCTGAATCGGTGCCACCGGAGGCGTTGCCCGAGCCGCCGCAGAGCAGCCGGTCTATCCTCGCCGGGTGATGACTGCGGGGTGGCTGTTCCTGGCGGCGATGATCGCCATGTACGGCGTCGCCAACTTCCTGCAGGCGATGGCCGCATCCCGGGTCACCATCCACCACACCCTGGATCCGGCGCTGCTGGTCAAGCTCGCCGGCCACAAGGCGTACCTGTTAGGTGTCGGGTGCCAGCTGGTCGGCTATCTGCTCGCGATGTTCGCCCGGCGGGACCTGCCACTGTTCCTGGTGCAGGCGAGCGTGGCGGCCGGGCTCGGGGTCACCGCGCTGCTCGGCGTACTGATCTTGAAGTGGAAGCTGCCGCGCTCGGAGGTGATACTGCTCGGGCTGCTGATCGTCGGGGTCACCGCGCTGGTGCTCTCCGCGCACCCCGGCCCGCCGCGCAAGGTCAGCAACGTGATTCTGATGGGGCTGGTAGTGGTGCTGGCGCTGGTGGCGCTGGTGGGCTTCTTCGCGGTACGGCTGCACGGCCCGCCCGGCGCGGTGGCGCTCGGCACCCTGGCCGGGATCGCGTTCGGCGCCGCCGCGGTGGCGTCCCGTCCGCTGGTCAACCTGCACCATATCGAGGACGCGCTCAACGACCCGCTGCTCTACCTGCTGATCGCGCACTCCATAGTGGGGCAGCTGCTGTTCGGGCTGGCGCTGCAGCGGGGCTCCACCACCGCGGCGGTCGCGGCGATGGACGCGGCGTTCGCGGCGCCGCCGGCCGCGGTAGGGCTGCTGCTGCTGGGCGACAAGATCGAGCCGGGCCGGGAGTGGCTGGCGGCGGTCGGCTTCCTGGTCACGCTGGGAGCCGTGGTCGGCCTCACCCGGTACGCCGAGCCGCAGTACCACCATCCCACCGCCCCCCGCGAGCTGGCCAAGACCGCCGTCGGCGGCTGATCCGCCAGCGCCGCCTCGGGCGGCAAGCCGCCCGGTGGGTGCCGCGTGACCGCCGCCAACCGGCCGACCGGAGCCGGGTGACGAATTCAGCAGGAGCAGGGCGGGAGCCGCGGGTGTTCGCTTTCGCCGGTTAGGGTTCCGGCCATGGCCGGTCAGCTCGGAGCGTTCCTGCGGGAGTTCGTACGCAACCCGCTGCACACTGGCGGCGTTGTGCCCTCCTCGCGGCAGCTGGCAACCGAGGTGGTGATCCCGATCCCGGACACCGGCAAGCCGTTGGTGGTGGAGCTGGGTCCCGGCACCGGCGCCTTCACCGGCGCGATCCAGCAACGGCTCAACGGCCGCGGACACCATCTCGCGGTGGAGCTGAATCCTCGGTTCGCGGCGCTGATCACCGAGAAGTTCCCCGCGGTGGACGTGGCGAACGAGAACGCCGCGAACCTGCCGAATCTGGTGCTCGCCCGCGGCTTCACGCAGGCCGACGCGGTGATCAGTGGCCTGCCGTGGGCGTCGTTCCCGGCCGCGCTGCAGAACACCCTGCTCGACGCGGTCACCGCGGCGCTGGCGCCGGACGGCGCGTTCACCACGTTCGCGTACCTGCACGCGCTGCGGCTGCCGCCGGCGCGGCGCTTCCGGGCGCGGCTCAACGAGGCGTTCGAGGAGGTGGTGGTGGGGCGTACGGTCTGGGGCAATCTGCCGCCCGCGCTGGTCTACTTCGCGCGCCGCCCGCGGAGCCGGGCGTAGCTATTCTACCGCGGCCCGTACGCATTTCTGGTCTCGCATCGGACCGGCCCCAACAATTGCGATCGCACCGTTATCGCGGAATAGTCGGCGCCACCTCGGCTGCCCGTGCTGCGCGCGGCCACGCTGGCGCGGCACGCGTGGCGGGGCTGGTCGGAGGGCTCCTGACGAGCTGGGCGACCCACGCATCGCGTGTACAATCAATGACGCCGCCAGCATCGCCCCACAATATTCGGGGCATTCTTCCGTACCATTAAGGGGTATTTCTTTGCCGGGTTCATTCGGGGTTTCAGAGAATCCACGAAGAATCGAAGAAATCAAGGCTGAGCAGGAGTACGTCTCCGCGCTGTTCGCCCGCCTGGATCGGCTGCGGCAGCAGACCGAGCAGCGGCTGGCGCGGGTACGCCGGCAGACCGGCGGGACGTACGCCGCCCGCACCGAACGCGACGCCGAGATCGCGCAGCACACCGTCCAGCTGCGGCAGCTGGCCGCCGTCGAGCAGGGGCTGTGTTTCGGGCGGCTCGACTTCGCCGGCGAACCGCCGCGCTACATCGGCCGGATCGGGGTCTTCGACGACACC
>JBOGDG010000499.1:0-2763 GCA_050701655.1 Micromonosporaceae bacterium | reverse complement strand
TTGGTGCTCGATAGCCACCGGGCTGCGCCGGACCCGTTCGCCGACCAGCGGCGTTGTCGGTTCACCCGGATACAACACCGGTATCCGGGCAAACCTCCGCCTTGCCGGACCGGCGAACGGGCCTCGGCTCGCTCCGGCGCTACCGTGCACCAAGTCGTTAAGGTGCACGAAGGGTCCACGACGTGGTGAGGGGACTGCGATGACGGTGGAGATCGAGCCGAACGGCGAGGTGTCC
Organism: Micromonosporaceae bacterium; assembly: GCA_050701655.1. Taxonomy (GTDB): domain Bacteria; phylum Actinomycetota; class Actinomycetes; order Mycobacteriales; family Micromonosporaceae; genus WHSM01. The sequence goes on along the minus strand of JBOGDG010000499.1, from coordinate 2,528 downwards.
GAGGAGGCGATGGCCGACCTCGAAGAGCAGATCGGGCACCCGCTGCCCCCCGACTACCGCGCCTGGCTGACGGCGAACAACGGGGGCTACATCCGGGTCGGTGCCGCGCTGCCGTCGGTGCCGATGTATCTGAACGTGCTGACCCAGGCGGTCGACGACAGCGGCGAGTCCGATCTGATGTTCGAGCGCGAGACGTCGGAGTACCTGACCGATGACTACCTGGGGATCAACGAGGTGGACAGTGGCCTGCTGGCGGTCAAGCTGGTGGATCCTGACCGCGGCTCGGTGTGGTATCTCGACGATGACGACATGGGTCTCGAGTACGACTACGAGCAGGCTGGCTACGACTCCGAGCCGGCGTACATCTGTGCCGAGAAGCTGCAGCGGGTCGCGGATTCGTTCGACGACCTGATCGCCCGGCTGGTGCCGGTGGCCGACGAGGTGGCACGCAACCTGTCCCGCGGCCCTGACCCGGGAAGTGAGTGAGTCCGCTGGCTATGGACGAGACCGCACGGCAGTGGCGGGGTGAGATCACCGGCGTGGTGTACGCGGTGCAGTTCGATCCGCGCCCGGTCGACGCTGTGGACCGACTGATGGAGCTGATCGTCGCCACCGACGCGCTCGCCGGCCCGCCGGAGCGGTACGCCGCCTCCATCAAGGCCGCGCTGGCCAGCACCGAGCCACTGGCGCGACTGATCCCGCAGCCGCACTCCGAAGGCGCCATCCGGCAGATGTTGGGCGTGCTGGGGGGGCGGCTGGACGACTGGCTGCGGCGGCCGCCGCAGCTCGACGTACTCCCGGTGGAGCAGTGGCGACCGGGACCGGCGCCGCAGCTGGTGGCGCACCTGAAGCGGGAGCCGGGGCTGCTCTCACGCTGGCTGGGCGTGCGGTTCTCCCGGGTCGAGGAGGAAGCGTTTGCCGCTCAGGTCGCGGTGCTGAGGCTCTCTTCCGGGTACGTGGTGGCGCTGATCCAGCTGGTGGGCAATCCGGCGCCGGGCACCACGCTGTTCCAGGCAGACGAACGGCCGGCGGCTGACGTACTCGCGGAGTTTCTGGAAGAGACCAAGCTGCCCCGCGCAGTGGTGGACTGGCAGGGCCAGGCAGAGCCCACCGCGGAGTCGGCCCAGGGCTGACCAGTTTGTACGTGGTGTTCCCGGTTGTGAATCCCCGGTAGCCTGTGGGGAACTTGGTTGGGGCCGTCCGGTCCGCGGTGCGGGTCAGGGCGTTGGACTGCGGGGAGTGGTGACGCTGGACAGGGAGTTGCAGGCCCGCCTCGACGGCATGATGGCCCAGGTCCGCCGGCTGGCCACGGACGTCACCACGGTGCAGAAGCGCATGATCCGGGTGACCGCCACGGTCACCTCGGAGGACGGCCTGATCACCGCCACGGTAGGCCCACGCGGTCACCTGATCGATCTCGAGATCGACCCCAAGATCTACCGTCGCCCCAACTCGGCCCAGCTCGCCCGCACGATCGTGGAGACCGTGGCGCGCGCGGTGGAGCAGTCGGCGAACGAAGTGCAGGACCTGCTCGAGTCCACGATCCCCGAAGACTTCAGCCCGGAGCGCATCGGTGAGGCGTTCGGCGTACCCAAGGGCATGATGCGCAAGCACGACGCGGTGATCCTCAAGGCGCAGCAGGAGGAGGACGAGGATGACTGACGTCTGGTTCGGCGACGGCGGCGAGAGCGCCCGTCAGGGCGGCAGGGACATGTCGTCGGCCGGAGACCGGCTCACCACCGCGATCAATCGGCACCTGGGCACCATCAAGGGGATCGAGGCGAGCAACCCCTGGGGCAAGGACGAGCCCGGTCAGAAGTTCGCCCACGGCGACGACGCCAACGGGTATGTGGAGTCCAGTACGGGTTTCGCGGACAGCGCACCCAAGGTGGGCGACGCGATCTCCAGCGTTGGTGACGCCGTGGTCGCGGCGGTGAATTCACTGCTCAATACCGACGCCGAGAACTCCGAAAAGATCTCCAAGGCGTCCGCGGACCGGGTCGCCCCGGGATCGGGCTCCGGCAGCGGATCCGGTAGCGGATCCGGTTCATCGAGCGCGAGCCCCACCGGGTCGCCTGGGCAGACGGGGCGTACCGCCTCCGCCCAGGCAGAGCTGGTCTCGACCGGCTTGACCGGGGAGACGACCGGCACTCCGGCCGCGGCGAGACTCGACAGTTCCACCAGTACGCCGGCCGGTGACACCGGCGGTTCGCCTGGCGGCGCGCCACCCGGTGGCGCTCCGCCGATGAGCTCGGTGCCGCCGACGGCGGGATCTCCCGCGGCCCGTACGGGTGGTTCGCCGATGTCGGGTGCACGTCCGGCGAGCTCGTCGCCGCTCGGTGGTCCGCCAGGGGGCGGCTCGCCGGGAGGCGGCGGCTCACCTCGCTCGGGCGCTCCCGGCGGCGGCTCGCCTCGGTCGGGTGGTCCCGGCGGCGGCTCCCCTGGTGGCGGTTCCCCACGGTCTGGTGGAGCTCCCCGGTCGGGCGGCTCTCCCGGTGGTGGCGGCTCGCCCCGGTCCGGCGGTGCCC
>JBOGDG010000498.1:0-2773 GCA_050701655.1 Micromonosporaceae bacterium | reverse complement strand
CATTCGCCGTGATCGGCGGCTCCGCGCTCGCCGCCGGGACGCTCACCGGACGAGGTCCCGGTCCGAGCACGGTCGGGGTGCCGGCCGCCGCGCCGGGTGGTCTGCCGCCGGTCGCCGACGTCTGGCCGGATGCCGTACACAAGGTGTCCGGAAAGCTTGCCGACGGCCGCGGGTACCGCATCGAGACGATGGTGGACGACCATCGGCTGCTGATCGCCACCGAGGCGAGTTTCGAGAACGCCAACGAGCTGTGGCTGCTGGACCTGACGACCAGCAAGGCGCGCCGGGTGGTGAAGCTTCCCGAGCCGCACGCCGGTCGGCAGACCTTCGCCTCGCACTTCACGGTCGGCTCCGGCCAGATCGTGTGGTGGGACACGTACACCGAGGACAAGAAGGGCTACACCCGGATCTGGAAGGCGCCGCTGACCGGCGGCGAACCCACCCTGGTCAGTACGGTGACCGGCGCCTACGGGACGTACGGATCGACCGGCGACCGGCTGCTGGTGCACGGCGACCACATCTACCTCTCGGCCGCGCACGCCGGCGGGATCCGCAAGCTCCCGCTGGGCGGTGGAGAGCCGGAGTTGATGGCCGACACCGAGGGCTACCACCTGTTGGCGTGGCCGTGGATCGCGAAGTCGACCGGGGACCCGGGGGGCCCGGACTGCGCACTGGAGCCCGACGGCGCGCCGAAGTGCGACTGGGAAGGCAACGACACCGAGACGTGCACGACGGACCCGATGACGCAGTTGCCGGTGTGTAATCGCGGGGACGCCGAGCCGACGCAGCCCGCGGACGAGGAAGAATTTCGGCCCCTGGTCTTCGTCGACATGCGCAGCCTGGAGGACGGCGAGGAGCGTCCGGCGAAGCTGCCGGATCGGGATTTCGTATCGGTGTTCTGCGCCGTCACGTACTGCGTGGGGGACACCGAAGACGGCAAGAGCTACTCGTGGCAGCGGGACGGCTCCGACGAGAAGCTGCTGCCGGGCGCCGTAGCCATGATGATGGATCCGCCCGGCGGGGACCGGTTCGTGTTCCTCACCAAGGACGAGGGCGGCTCACCCTGGTTGTACGACCTCAAGACCGGGAAGTCGGCCAGCCTCGGCATCAAGGCCGCTCCGGACGGCGGCATGTCGGTGCCGGCGTTCGCCACGGCGGACAGCCGCGCGTTCCACTGGTCGCTGGACAACACCAGGTCGTACCTGGTCTTCGACATGGCCGCGGTGAAGTAGCACGTCGGGTGGGGCCCCTGCCACCACGGCAGGGGCCTACACGCGCGCCGGTCAACGCAGCCCGGCTTCGCGGCTCAGCAGCTCAGGTAGCCGCTCGGTGTCGGGTACGCCGCGCGCCGCGAACCAGGTCGCCACCACTTTCGTGTCCCGTTCCAGAAACTCCGGTCCCTGCGGGTTGGCGACTACGTCGACGATCTGCGGCAGGTCGATCAGCACCAGCCGTCCCCGGTGGACCAGCAGGTTGTACGGCGACAGGTCACCGTGTGCCAGCCCCAGCCGCGAGAGCGTGACCAGCGCGTCGACCAGCTGGTCCCACAGCTCGGACAGCCCGTCGCGTACCTGGGCCAGGCGCGGTGCGGCGGCACCGTCCTCCTCGTCCAGGAACTCCATCAGCAGCTCGGTGCCGAGGATCTGCACCGGGTACGGCACCGGCACGCCGGCGCTGTAGAGCCGGGTGAGCGCGCCGAACTCGGCCTGCGCCCACTGGCCGGCGATCATCTGCCGGCCGAACTCCGTACGCCGCGCCATCGCCCGGTTCTCGCGGGAGCGGCGTACCCGCCGACCCTCCAGGTATCCGGCGTCGCGGTGGAACATCCGGTGCTCCGAGCTGCGGTAACGCTTGTTGGCCAGCAGACAGCTCCGGTCGGTGCCCGGCACCGCCCGCCGCAACAGGTGTACGTCAGCCTCCTTGCCGGTCTTGAGTACGCCCAGCTCGGTGTCGACCGCCGCCAGCTCGGTGACCAGCCACGGGGGATACGGCTTGGGGCCGCGTTCCCCGGCGGCGGACACGTCCCAGCTGGACCAGCGTTCGCCGCCGGTGAGCCCGTCGGTGGCGTCGTCGAGCCGCTCCTCGGCCGGCACGTGGCCGGGGGCGGTGCGCTGGTAGGTCTCGTCTTCGTCGTCGAATCGCCGCCGCTTACGGCGGATGGGTGCGAAGTCACGCACTGGTGGGTTCTCCTCGGTACGGGTGCCCCCACCAGGGCCGGGACGGTCGTCAGCTACGGCCGGTGGAGGCGGCGGAAGGGGTCGGCGAAAACCAACCCGGCAACGGGTGTACGCACGGCTCGCCTCCTCACCTCAGGCCTCGACACGAGGACCGGCTGACATCTGTGCGCGCAGTCTGCCGTACCCCCGAAAATGCCGCCACTGAATTAATCCGGTGGTGCCGGCGGCCAGGCTGAACCACGCTGGGCCGGTGAAGTTGAGCGAGTACGCCGACTGCGACACGACCGGGCTGCGGGAGCTGATCCGGGCCGGTGTGCCCTTCGTGATCAAGGACAGCGGGCCGTTCGCCCGAGGCGTGCCGTTCACCCTGGGCAGCCGCGCGATCCGGGGCGCGGTGGCGATGCTCGACCACGAGCTGATGACCCGGTTCCGGGCCGCCGGGCTGGTGGCGCTCGGCCAGACCAGCGCGCCGGAGCTGGGCCTCAACTTCGCCACCGAGCCGGTCGCGTACGGGCCGACGCGTAACCCCTGGGCGCTGGACCGTGGCGTGGGCGGGTCGAGCGGGGGCGCCGCCGCGCTGGTGGCCGCTGGTGCGG
>JBOGDG010000497.1:0-2818 GCA_050701655.1 Micromonosporaceae bacterium | reverse complement strand
GCTGCGGGTCCACCACCACGATCTCGGCCTGCCGTGACGAGAGCTTCTTCGCCAGCCGCAGGGCGACGTACAGCCCGACATGCCCGGCCCCGACCAGAAGGATCCGCTTCGGCTTCACGAGATCACGCTAACCCCGGGTGGCCCCGCTGGCGCGGCCAGCCGGCCACAACGCGACCGCCGTCACGTACCGCTCGCGGCGCCGCCGGCGGGGATTACAGTGCGGTCAATGAGCGTCGATTACGTACACGGCTACTCGGACCGAGAGCGCACCCGGCTCACCGACCAGGCCACCACGCTGACCGAGCTGCTGCACGGCGACACCCGCTACCCCGCCGGGAGCCGGGTCCTGGAGGCGGGATGCGGCGTCGGCGCGCAGACGGTGATCCTCGCCGGCAACAGCCCCGAGGCGGCCTTCACCTCGGTCGACATCTCCCCCGAATCACTTGCCGCCGCGCAGCAGCGGGTACGCGCCGCCGGATTCGGCAATGTGAGCTTCGCGCAAGCCGACATCTTCGACCTGCCGTACGGGTCGGGCGAGTTCGACCACGTCTTCGTCTGCTTCGTTCTCGAGCACCTCGCCGACCCCGTCGGGGCGCTGCACGCGTTGACCCGGGTGATCAAGCCGGGCGGCTCCATCACCGTGATCGAGGGCGACCACGGCTCGGCGTACTTCCACCCGGACAGCCAGCGCGCCCGGCAGGCGGTGCGGTGCCTGATCGAGCTGCAGCAGCGGGCCGGCGGCGACGCGCTGATCGGGCGGCGGCTCTACCCGCTGCTCACCGACGCCGGCTACCGGGACGTCACGGTGTCGCCCCGCATGGTGTACGCCGACGCCAGCCGCCCCGAGCTGGTCGACGGCTTCACCCGCAAGACCTTCACCGCGATGGTCGAAGGCGTCGGCGAGCAGGCCGTCGCCGAGGGGCTGATGGACGAGGCGAGCTGGGCCACCGGGATCCGCGACCTCTACCGCACCGCGGACCCCGACGGCACCTTCTGCTACACGTTCTTGCCGTAGCCCTGCACTAACGACTTGGTGCACGATAGCGCCGGAGGCGCGGCGAGGCCCATTCGCCGGTCCGGCGCGGCCCGGCAGCCTATCGAGCACCAAGTCGTAACGTCGGCCGGCGGCCTCGCGGCGAGTGCGCCACCCGCGTGCGGGTGGCGCGGGTCAGACGCGGCGTTTGAGGACCCAGACCGACAGCGGTGCGAACACGGCGGTGATGCCGGCGGCCCACACCATCGACCAGAACGCCGGCCCTGCCACCGGGCCGCCCACCACCAGGCCACGGGCGGCGTCGGCCAGCTGGCTGACCGGGTTGACCTTCACCGCCGCCTGCAACCACCCCGGCATCGTCCCCACCGGTACGAAGACGTTGCTCACGAACGTCACCGGAAACAGCGCCGTGAAGCCGAACAGCTGCACCTGCTCCGGGTCCTTGGCGACCACCCCGACCAGCACCGACACCCACGAGAACGCGAGCGCGAAGATCAGGATCAACGCCACCGCGGACGCCACGCCGACCAGCGAGGTGCCGACCCGAAAGCCCATCAGCGCGCCGACCCCGAGCAGCAGCGCGATCGACCACGCCTGCTTGACCAGGTCGGCGGTGATCCGCCCGCTCAACGGTGCCCAACGCGCCACCGGCAGTGCACGCAGCCGGTCGAACACGCCCTTGGTCAGGTCGGTGTTGAGCCCCATGCCGACGTACATGGTGACGAACAGCATGTTCATCACGATGATGCCGGGCAGCGCGAACGTGAGGTACTGGCCCGGCGAACCCCCGATCGCACCGCCGAACACGTACGTGAACAGCAGCAGGAACATGATCGGCTGGAAGCTGAAGTCGCCCAGCTCCCACGGGTTGTGCCGGATCTGCACGATGGTCCGCCAGGCCAGCGTCAGAGTCTGGCGAAGCCCCTCCAGCGGGCTGACCCGCGGTGTCACCACCGGCGCAGTGGGCGCGGTCGTGGCGGTCATCGGGCGGCTCCTTCTTCCTCGTCGGTGTCTTCCTCGGCCTTGTGCCCGGTCAGGGACAGGAACACCTCGTTGAGGCTGGCGCTGCGCAGCGCCAGCTCGGTGACCACCACACCGGCGTCGTCGAGCCGGCGTACAACTGTGGGGAGCACCGCCGGGTCGGTGACCGTCGCGGTCACCCGCTGACCGGCCACCTCCGGCTCACCGAGCGCGAGCCCGGCCATCACCGACACCACGGTGGGAAGCTGGTCGGGCTCCGCGGGGCGTACCGCCAGGGTCTGCGACCCGGTCTTCGCCTTCAGCTCGTCGGGGGTGCCGGTCGCGATCACCCGGCCGTGGTCGATCACCGCGATCTCGTCGGCCAGCTCGTCGGCCTCCTCCAGATACTGGGTGGTCAACAGCACGGTCACCCCGTCGGCGACCAGGCTCCGGATCAGCTCCCACAGCTCGAGCCGGCTGCGCGGATCCAGCCCGGTGGTCGGCTCGTCGAGGCACAGAATCCGGGGCCGGCCCACCAGGCTCGCGGCCAGGTCGAGGCGGCGCCGCATCCCGCCGGAGTACGTCTTCGTCGCCCGGTCGGCGGCATCCTCCAGGTGGAACTGCGCCAGCAGCTCCCGCGCCCGCTGTTTGGAGTCGCGCCGGGGGATCCCCAGCAGCCGACCGATCAGCACCAGGTTTTCGGTGCCGGTGAGAGCCTCGTCGACCGAGGCGTACTGCCCGGTCAGGCCGATCAGCTGCCGCACCTGGTGCGCCTGCTTCACCACGTCGTAGCCACCGACCGAGGCGTGGCCGGCGTCAGGCTCGAGCAGGGTGGCCAGCACCCGTACAGCGGTGGTTTTACCG
>JBOGDG010000496.1:0-2827 GCA_050701655.1 Micromonosporaceae bacterium | reverse complement strand
GGCGCAGCCCGACCCGGTGCCGCAGCACCGATGCGCCGCGCAGCGCGGGCACCAGCGCGGATGCACGTTCCAGCATCGCGGTGGTGGTGTCCAGCTCCGGACGGGTGTCCCACTCGCCGGGTTCGGAGGTGCCGCCGACCACCACGTCGTGCTCACGTGGCACCACGTACGTGAGGCCGCCCCGGTCGGCGATCAGCCACTCGGTGATGCCGGGCTGGGCGACGTACGCCACCTGCCCGCGTACCGGGGTGACGGTCTCGTCAGCGGCCAGGAACCTGGCCCCCAGCCCGGTGCAGTTGACCACCACGGGCGCGCTGTTGGGCAGTTCGGTGAGGGTGGTACGGGTCAGCGTCCCGCCCGCCGCCTCCAGCCGGCCCACCAGGTACGGCAGGTACCGCGGCATCTCCACCACCGGCGCCGAGAAGCTCCAGCCGTCGGCGAAGCCTTCCGGGGGCGTGATCCGCCGCAGGTCGGGCACCGCGTCAGCCCACCACGGGTCCGGGGCCGGCGCCGGCATCAGCTCGCGACCGGTCCGCAGCGTTATCGACGGCTCGGTCTCCGCGAGCCTCGCCAGCTCCTGGTACGTGGTCGCCGACCACGCCGCGACCCGCTCCGGCGGCGAGATCAGGTACGGGTACCAGACCGCCGCCGCCACCGCCGATGTGGTCTCCAGCGGCATGTCCCGAGCCAGCACGCCGACCTCGTGCCCCGCCTCGGCGAGCCGGACCGCACACGACAGCCCGACCACGCCCGCGCCGAGCACCAGCACCCGGGACATCGCCGCTCACAGCCCCAGGTAGCGCTTCCGCTCGTACGGGGTGACCTCACGCCGGTACGCCTGCCACTCCGCGCGCTTGTTCTTGATGAAGTAGTCGAAGACGCCCTCCCCCAGCGTCTCGGCGATGAACTCGCTGTTCTCCAGCACGTCGAGCGACTCGGAGAGGTTCTGCGGCAACGCCTGGTACCCGGCGGCGCGCCGCTCGGCGTCGGTGAGCGACCAGACGTCGTCCTCGGCGCCGGTGGGGAGCTCGTACCCCTCCTCGATGCCTTTCAGGCCGGCGCCGAGCAGGACGGCGAAGGCCAGGTACGGGTTGCACGCCGAGTCCAGCGACCGCACCTCGATCCGCGCCGAGTTCGCCTTGCCGAAGGCCGGTACGCGTACCAGCGCGGAGCGGTTGAGGTGCCCCCAGCACACGTACGCCGGCGCCTCGGTGATCCAGTCGGTGTGCGGCTGCGGGAACAGCCGTTTGTACGAGTTGACCCACTGGTTGGTGATCGCGGTGTACTCCCGGGCGTGGGTCAGCAGCCCGGCGATGAACGCCCGCCCCACCTTCGACAGCTTCATCTCGTCGCCCGGGTCGTAGAAGGCGTTGCGTTCGCCCTCGAACAGCGACAGGTGGGTGTGCATCCCGCTGCCCGGCTGGTCGGTGAACGGCTTCGGCATGAACGACGCGTGCACCCCCGCCGAGAGCGCCACCTCTTTGATCACGTGCCGGAAGGTCATGATGTTGTCCGCGGTGGTGAGCGCGTCGGCGTACCGCAGGTCGATCTCCTGCTGACCGGGCGCCACCTCGTGGTGACTGAACTCCACCGAGATCCCGATCCGCTCCAGCGCCAGCACCGCCTGCCGCCGGAAGTCCCGGGCGATCGCGTGCGTGGTGTGCTCGAAGTAGCCGCCGCTGTCCACCGGGGACGGGACCGAGCCGTCGGCCGGGATGTCGGAGAGCAGGAAGAACTCGATCTCCGGGTGGGTGTAGAAGGTGAAGCCGCGTTCGGCGGCGTGGCTGAGCGCGCGCCGCAGCACGTGCCGCGGATCCGCCCACGACGGCGAGCCGTCCGGGGTGAGGATGTTGCAGAACATCCGGGCGCTCTCCCCGGCGACGCCGCCTTCGAACGGGAACACCTGGAACGTGGTCGGATCCGGCATCGCGACCATGTCCGACTCGTACACCCGGGCAAAGCCCTCGATCGCGGAGCCGTCGAAGCCGATCCCCTCGTCGAAGGCGGCCTCCAGCTCGGCCGGCGCCACCGAGACGCTCTTCAGGGTGCCGAGCACGTCGGTGAACCAGAGCCGTACGAAGCGGATGTCGCGCTCCTCGAGGGTGCGTAGCACGAACTCCTGCTGACGATCCACGTCGGCCTCCGACCCGTGTGTGCGGCGGTCACTGTCTGTCCTTGGTACGCCGGTGCTGTTACGCCCACGTTACGACGCACCGTAACCCCTGTACCGGAAGTCGACCTGACCGGCCGGCGTCACACGCCGCTGCGATGATGGAGGCATGCCGACGCTTCGTATCGCGCTCGCCCAGCTGGACACCACGGTGGGCGACCTGTCCGGCAACGCCGCGCGGGTACGGGAGTGGACCCGCCGCGCCGCCGACGCCGGGGCGCACCTGGTGGCGTTCCCCGAGATGACGTTGACCGGTTACCCGCCCGAGGACCTGGTGTTCCGGGAGGCGTTCGTGGCGGCCAGCCGTGCTGCCGTGGCCGGCCTCGCTTCCGACCTGGACCGCGACGGGCTGGGCGAGATCGCGGTGGCGGTCGGGTACCTGGACGCGGACGGCCCGGCCCGGCCGGACGCGGACTCCGACCCCAGCCGGGGTGCCCGCAACGCGCTGGCGCTGCTGCACGGCGGCACGCTGGTCACCACGTACTTCAAACACCATCTGCCTAATTACGGTGTATTCGACGAGGATCGCTACTTCGTCTCCGGCCAGACCTTGAAGGTGGTACGCATCGGCGGCGTCGACGTGGCGCTGACCATCTGCGAGGACATCTGGCAGGCGGGCGGCCCGTTCGCGGTGGCCGGTCAGGCGGGGGTCGGGCT
>JBOGDG010000495.1:0-2850 GCA_050701655.1 Micromonosporaceae bacterium | reverse complement strand
GTACGTGCCCGGGGTGACGCGCGAGCTGGGCGACCTGGTGGTACGCGCCACCCGCCGGGATCCGGGAGCCCGCCCCACCGACGCCGGTGCGTTCCTCGCCGAGCTGACCGCCGTACGCCGCGATCTCGGGCTGGACGCCCCCGCGCCGGCTCGTGCGAGCGCCCGCCTGATCGGGCACGCCACGGTCACGCTGCCGCGTCACGAGGACGACGACTACGAGCCGGTCCAGGTGCACCGGGCGCCCCGCCGGCGTACCGGCATGGTGATCGCCGCGATGGTCGTGGTGCTGGGGCTGGTCGCGGCGTTCGGCGGCTGGTGGCTCGGCGCCGGCCGCTACACCGACACCCCGTCGCTGCTCACCATGTCCAAGCAGGAAGCCGAGGCGACCGCGCTGCGGCTGGGCTTCGAGATCGACTACGACGACGGCCGGTACAGCGAGAAGGTCGCCAAGGACATCGTGCTGGACCAGAGCCCGGGGCCGCGGGAGCGGATCATCAAGGGTGACGTGATCACGCTGACCCTCTCGCTCGGCAAGGAGCGGTACGAGGTCCCGGACGTGGTCGGCGATCCGCTCTCCGAGGCGAAGCAGGAGCTCGAGAAGCGCAAGCTGCAGACCAAACTCAAAGAGCAGTACAGCGACTCGGTGCCACAGGGCTCGGTGATCTCGGTGAAACCGAAACCCGGCACAGTGGTACGCCCGAACACCGCCGTCACCGTCGTGGTCAGCAAGGGCGAGGCCCCGATCACGGTGCCGAAGGTGGTGGGTGAGTACGTCGAGGACGCCGAGGACGAGCTGGACGGGCTCGGGCTGGTGGTCAAGATCAAGACCGAGTACAGCATGGACGTGGAGCGCGACCGGGTGATCCGACAGGATCCCGGACCCGGCACGGGAGTCGGGGACGGTGCGACGGTCACGCTGACGGTGAGCAAGGGGCCGCCACAGGTGAAGGTCCCGGACGTGATCGACAAGCCGCTCGACGACGCGAAAGACATCCTCGAGAAGGCCGGCTTCGAGGTGAAGGTCTACAACTTCCCCGGCGGCGACGACGTGGTGTACGAGCAGAGCCCGTCCGGCGACACGACAGCGGACAAAGGCAGCACCGTCTCCATCCTGGTCACCTGAGGTGGTCAGCCACCCAGCCATCGGAGTGCAGGCCCCGGCCGCCGGTGGCCTGGCGACCCGCGCCCTGCCGTACGCCGACCGCACCGGCGCCGGCTGTCTGCAGGTGTTCGTCTCCAACCCGCGCGGCTGGGCGCTCTCCGGCGGTGACCCGGCGCAGGACGAGGCGTTCCTCGCCGGCTGCGCCACCCGCGCGATCCCCGCGTACGTGCACGCCACCCTGCTGATCAACCTGGGCTCGCCGACGCCGGCGACCGTCGAGCAGTCACTGCTCAACCTGGAACACGCGCTGCGGCGGGGCGCCGCGATCGGCGCCACCGGGGTGGTGTTCCACGCCGGCAGCGCGGTCCGGGAGGACTTCTACCCGGCCGCGCTGAAGCAGGTCGGAGAGGTGCTGGTGCCGCTGCTGGACACCGCCGCCGAGCACGGCTGGCCGAAGCTGCTGGTGGAGCCGAGCGCGGGTGGCGGCCGTTCGCTGGCCGCCACGGTGCAGGCGCTCGGCCCGTACCTGGACGCGGTCGGCCTCCACCCCTGGCTGCGGGTGTGCCTCGACACCTGTCACGCGTACGCCGCCGGCCACGACCTCGCCGTCCCGGGCGGCATGACCGCGACGCTGGACGCGCTGGTGGACACCGTGGGAGCCGGCCGGCTGGCGCTGGTGCACGCCAACGACTCCAAGGACGGCGTCGGGTCCACCCGTGACCGGCACGAGAACGTCGGCGCTGGCCAGATCGGCGTGGGCGGCTTCGCGGAGCTGCTCGCACATCCGGCCGCCGCTGGCGTACCGGTGCTGGTGGAGACCCCTGCGCAGCCCGACGGCGCGGGGCACGCTGCCGACCTGGCGACACTCCGGTCACTGCTACCCGCCATCGGCTGAGTGTGACCGCCGCCACACCCTCTTGTGGTCTTGGACCAGGTTAGGCAAACCTTGCTAAGGCAAGGCTTACCAAGGAGAGGGACGACACCGGTGTACGTGTGCATCTGCGCCCGCGTGGCGGAGCGCGACGTACGATCCGCGATCCACAGTGGTGCGTGCAGCGAGGAAGCGGTCGGCAACGCCTGCGGCGCCGGCACCGGTTGTGGCACCTGTCTGGACCGGATCTGCGAGTTGATCGACGAATCCGGGGCCCGCCGCCGCGATACGTTGTCCGCATTGAGCCGCTAACTTCCGTACCCGGGACTACGCTGACCTCCACGACTTACCGAGAGGGCAGTGGAGCATGCAGGGCGACGCACGCGTCATCGAATTTCTCAACGAGCAGCTCACCGGGGAGCTGACCGCGATCAACCAGTACTTCCTGCACGCCAAGATGCAGGAGAACTGGGGTTACACGAAGCTCGCCGCGCACACCAAGGCCGAGTCGATCGACGAGATGCGACACGCCGAGGTGCTCACCGACCGCATCCTGTTCCTCGAAGGGCTCCCCAACTACCAGAAGCTGTTCCCGCTGCGGATCGGCGAGACGGTGAAGGAGCAGTTCGACTGCGACATGAAGATCGAGGTGGAGGCGGTGGAACGGCTCCGCAACGGCATCGAGTACATGCGCTCCATCGGTGACGTCACCTCAGCGAAGATCTTCGAGGACATCCTCGCCGACGAGGAACACCACGTCGACTACCTCGAGACCCAGCTCGACCTGCTCGAGAATCTCGGCGAGCAGCTCTACCTGCAGAACGTCACCGAGCACCCCTCCCCGGAAGGCTGATCTCGGCTTCAGACACGAAAGGGG
>JBOGDG010000494.1:0-2861 GCA_050701655.1 Micromonosporaceae bacterium | reverse complement strand
GAGCGACTACCACGCCCCACACGTGCACTTCCACGCCGCGGAAGCTGGGAGTCCGATCACGGGAAGGCAGCATTACCCGACAGAACGGATCTCCATGGAGCACGTGATCCGGACATCCATCACCGAGCTGGATGGGAACTGGCGACGGCCTGATTGGGGGAACGTGCTGGCACTATCGGAAGGCAAGTTCAAGCTCTACCGGTCATGGAATCAGTGGCCGCCACCCGGACAGTCTGGACCTCGGGAGCCACAGCCTGCCTGAGGCTGCCCGCGAGCTTGCCCGCATCCCCGAGCCGGAGCGCGCCGAGGAAGAGGATCTGCCGCACAGCGGCGGACACAGCGTGAGTTCGGCGGGCGCGGACGGCCCCGTGAGCTTGACGCTGAGCCAAGATCACGGGGCCGTTGGGTAACGGGTGGCCCTCAGGGGAACGAGGGCCAAGTTCGCGGGCCTGGCCCTCGTTCCCCCGCCCGTCACAGCGGGACCACAGTGATAACGCGTGCTGAGAAGCCGACATCCGGCTCGCCCGGGCGCACCGGCCAGCACCTCACAAGCTCGTCGCTGTGATCACGCGATTCTGGAAGCCGACGCTCGGCTCCGGTTAGCCCTGCCGCACCCGGTACCGAGCGTCGATGGTGTACCCCCCGCCGGACGTGAGCCCCTGCAGAGTCGGATCTGATGTGGACGGGGGCCGACCCGGCCGTGGGAAAACTGAACCCGGTCGGGTCTCAGACGCGACATGGCTGAGACCCGACCGGGCTGGGGGGAGTGCGGGTTGGGGGCTGGGGGTGCCTCGGATGGGGAAGTTCAGTGGCCCGTGTTCAGCAGCATCAGCTGTGCCTGCGCGACGGTGCTGCGGTCGCGCCGCTGCCGGCTGGACAGCCCGGGGACCGTGGCGACGCCGGCGGTCTTGACCGCGGGGCTCACGCCGGCGGTGTGCAGCACCTGCTCGGCGGAACGCCGTGGCGTACACGGGTAGTGCTCCTGGCACCAGCCGCAGCTACGGCCGTGCGGGTAGCGCTGCCGCCGGTGCTGGGCGAGGATGCGCCGGGCGCTTGCGATCTCCAGGTCGGTAGGTGCGGCCGGCCCGAGCGGCGTGCCGGGGATCGTGAGCCCTCGCATGAATCTCGTACCTCCTGCGACTGATCCGACGGCGGGCGCGGCGGCCGTGCCGGCACGGGGAACCAACTCGCCGCCGCGCCACGCCTCTTCCACACCCGAATCCGGGGCCATAGCCGTACCGAACTCGGACGGGTCATGCGCGGTGAGCTCTCGAACTCGAAGCAACATCACGCATCCGATAGGCATAACGACGCTCCGCTACGGAAGCTGCGGGCAGATCCAGAGGAATCTTTGTCCCGGCCCAGTCGCGGTTTGAGACAGCACTGGGCGAATGTCCGGGGGTACGGGCGGGTGGCTAGGCTCCCATCAGGCTCCCGTCAAGCGGCGGCACACAAGCGGAGGTGCGATCAAACGTGGCGACCATCCAGGGCATCGTCGGCAGGGAGATCCTCGACTCGCGGGGCAACCCGACGGTCGAGGTCGAGGTGGTGCTCTCCGACCGCAGCGTCGGGCGCGCGGCGGTGCCGTCCGGCGCCTCGACCGGCGCGTTCGAAGCGCTGGAGCTGCGTGACGAGGACGAGACCCGCTACCTCGGCAAGGGCGTGGAGACCGCGGTCGCCAACGTCGCCGCGATCGGCGAGCGGCTGATCGACCTGGAGGCCAGCGACCAGCGCGGCATCGACCAGCTGATGCTCGACCTGGACGGTACGCCGGACAAGGGCCAGCTCGGCGCCAACGCGATCCTCGGCGTCTCGCTCGCCGTCGCCAAGGCCGCCGCCGACTCGGCAAAGCTGCCGCTGTTTCGCTACCTGGGCGGGCCCAACGCGCACCTGCTGCCCGTACCGATGTTGAATATTCTGAACGGTGGGGCACACGCCGACAGCAACGTCGACGTCCAGGAGTTCATGATCGCTCCGGTCGGCGCGGCCACCTTCAGCGAGGCGCTGCGGTGGGGCGCGGAGACGTACCACGTGCTGAAGAAGGTGCTCAAGAGCAAGGGGCTGTCGACCGGGCTGGGCGACGAGGGCGGCTTCGCGCCGAACCTGGGGGCCAACGCCGAGGCGCTGGACCTGATCGCCACCGCGATCGAGCAGGCCGGGTTCGAGCTCGGCACCGACATCGTGTTCGCGCTCGACGTGGCCGCCACCGAGTTCCACGCCGAGGGGCGGTACGCCTTCGAGGGACGCAAGCAGAGCGCCGAGAAGATGATCGGCTACTACGCCGACCTGCTGGACGCGTACCCGATCGTCTCGATCGAGGACCCGCTCGACGAGGAGGACTGGGACGGCTGGGCGGTGTTGACCGGTGAGCTCAGTGAGAAGGTGCAGCTGGTCGGCGACGACCTGTTCGTCACCAACCCGGAGCGGATCGCGCGCGGCATCAACGAGTCGGCGGCCAATGCGGTGCTGATCAAGGTGAACCAGATCGGGTCCCTCACCGAGACGTTCGACGCGGTCGACCTGGCGCACCGTAACGGCTACAAGTGCATGATGAGCCACCGCTCCGGCGAGACCGAGGACACCACGATCGCCGACCTCGCGGTCGCCACCGGCTGCGGCCAGATCAAGTCCGGCGCCCCGGCGCGGTCGGAGCGGGTCGCCAAGTACAACCAGCTGCTGCGCATCGAAGAGGAGCTCGGTGACGCGGCGCGCTACGCCGGGGTCGAGGCATTTCCCCGGTACGTTGCAGAGGCGGACGTCGAGGAGTAGCAGGCCACGGGGAGGTTGGTGCGGTGACGCAGCGGCGTACCCCTAGCGGGCAGGGGCCCGGGCGGTCCCGGGGTCGGTCGACCCGTGGCGGC
>JBOGDG010000493.1:0-2886 GCA_050701655.1 Micromonosporaceae bacterium | reverse complement strand
GGCCGACACTCACCGCGCCGCTACCGCCGTGGCCGGGTCGGTGACCGCGACCGTGCGTACCCCTGGGATCCCGCTGAACGTACGGTCCGGGCCGGCGGTGCGGTACCGGCTGGAACGGCGGATCCCCAACGGGGCCAGGGTCGGGGTGGCGTGCCGCACCGGCGGACAGTCGATCCGGGGCACCGTCGCCACCACCGACACCTGGGTCCGGCTCAGCCGCGGCGGGTACGCCTCCGCCGCGTACCTCCAAGGGGTCTCGCGGGCACCGGCCTGCGGCGCACCGCGCGAGAAGACCGCGACCGCGCTGGTACGCACACCCGGGATCCCGCTCAACGTACGGTCCGGCCCCGCCACCCGCTACCGGCTGGAACGCCGGCTCGACAACGGCAGCCGGGTCGGGGTCGAGTGCCGGGTGCAGAGCCAGTCGATCCGCGGCACCGCGACCTGGGCCCGGCTGAGCGCCGGCGGGTACGCCTCGGCGTACTACCTGCGGCTGCCACGGGGGCTGGAGACCTGCCGCACCGGCTCACCGGCGCCGAGCCGGGCCGAGTTCCTGCGCCGCGCCGCGGCGGGCGCCCGGCACAGCGCCCGGCAGTACGGCATCCCCGCGTCGGTGACGATCGCGCAGGCGATGCTGGAGTCCGGCTGGGGCACCAGCGGGCTGGCCACCGGCGGCAACAACTACTTCGGCATCAAGTGCATCGGCGGCACCGGGCCGCTCGCGGTCGGCTGCCATCGGTACCGCACCTTCGAGTGCGCGCGGAAGAAGGGCTGCTTCACCACGTACGCCTGGTTCCGGACGTACGACTCGGTGGCCGACTCGTTCCGCGACCACGCCCGGTTGCTGGCCCGCGCGGAGCGCTACCAGCCGGCGATGCGGCACCGCGCCCACCCGGACCGGTTCGCCGCCGAAGTGCACCGCGCCGGGTACGCCACCGATCCCTGGTACGCCCGCAAGCTCATCACCCTGATGCGGGTCCACAACCTGTATCGCTTCGACTGACACCATCCGCGCGTAGTGCGGCGACATGCCGGTGGCCATGCGTGCGCCGCGCCCTGCCGCCGGGGATCATTGCCGTGGGGGGCGTGAGCACGAGGGGCACCGGGTGACCACGCGCACAACTGACATGCGTACCACTGAACCGCCTATCGACCCAGCGATCTGGGAGCAGCCGGCGATGCGTGCCGCGCTGTGCGTACGCGACATCGGCGCCGTCTACCGCGAGCTGCAGCGGGCCGGCGTCGCCCAGCGGCAGATCGCCGCACTCACCGACCAGTCCCAGTCCGACGTCTCGGAGATCCTCTCCGGGCGCCGGGTGATCTCCTACGACCTGCTGGCGCGGATCGCCGACGGGCTCGGCGCCCCGCGCGGCTACCTGGGCCTCGGGTACGACGCCGGCACCGCCCGCCTGCTCGCGGCGCTGCGAAGGGAGGCGGGCGCTCCGCGCACCCCTGGATAGACAGTGGTACGCCCCCGCCACACGCCGGCGGGGGCGTACCGGTGCGGTGGATCAACCCATCGCGGTACCGGCGGAACGGGCCTTCTCGCCGTTGGCGTACACGTCCTCGACGAAGTGGGCGACCTGCCCCTCGGAGAGGTGACGTCCCAGGTCGGCCTCGCTGATCATGCCGACCAGCTGGCGGTCCTCGATCACCGGCATCCGCTTGATCTGGTGCTGTTGCATCTTGCTGAGTACGTCGCTGACATCGGCGTCGGACTCGACCCAGTGCAGGCTGCCCTGGGCGAACTCGCTGGCCTTCACGTCGGCCGGGTTACGCCCCTCGGCGCAGCAGCGCACCACGATGTCGCGGTCGGTGATGATGCCGTGGAGCCGGTTGTCGGTGCCGCAGATCGGCAGCGCCCCGACGTCCAGGTCCCGCATCTTCTGAGCCGCCATGAACAGGGTGTCGTCTTCCCCGATGCACTCGGCCCCCATGTGCATGATGTCGCGAGCAGTAGTCATGTGAACCCCCTTGCGATGTTGGTTCGACGCTCTCGCTGTCCCTATATCCGGGCCACGACCTCAGCATGCGCCCGGCCACAGACCGCCGCCACCGGTACGCCGAAGCCCGGCCGAGGCCGATTCGCCCACACGGGCATGACCCGTCACATCAGCGCCGACGGGGGCTCGACCTCCCCGCCGCCGGGGGCCGAAATGTATAGAGTGTGGCGCTGATCCACCACGCCTTCCAGAGGGGGAGACATGCAGCCGTACGGCGCGCCGCCACCGCCGGAGCCGGAGGTGGCGACCTCGGGCACGGTGAAGACGGCGGTCGCGCTCACCATGACGGCGGTGCTGCTGGCGGTGGTGGAGTCGATCATCCTGGTCTACCTGCTGCAGGAGACGATCGCCAACGACGACATGAGCAACGAATCGCTGCGCAGCATGAAGACCTGGTTCGGGGTGCTGATCGGGGTCAACCTGATCCTGGCGGCGGGGCTCTCCGGCGGCGCGGTGCTCAGCCTGCGCCGCAGCGTCGCCGGCAAGGCGATGATCTGGGGCTTCGGCGTGGTATCGATGTTCATGCGGCTGGGCTGCGGCGGCTTCTCCGTACTCCTCTCCGTGATCTACGAGACCGAGGCCGACCCCGGCGATCTCCCGTTCCCGATCCATCTGTTCTGGGCGCTGATCGTGATCGAGACGTTGGCGCTGCTGGCGATCCTGGTCGCGATGATCATGTTGATGACCAAGGGCGCGAGCTTCAAACAGCCCGGTCCGGGTGGACCTCCCGGTGGGTACGGCGGACCACCCGCCGGCTACGGCGCGCCGTACAGCCCGGGCCCCGGCTCCCCGGTGGCGCCTCCGATGTCGGGGCCGCCCACCTCCGCGCCGCCCGGCGGCCTGCCCCAGCTGCCGCCCACCCCCGGCTGGCCCGGCAGCTGAC
>JBOGDG010000492.1:0-2901 GCA_050701655.1 Micromonosporaceae bacterium | reverse complement strand
GCCAGCACCAGCACCCGCGGCTCGTGCCCCGCCCCGGCGCCTGCCCCGGCGGCACCGGCAGCGGCCGCATCAGCTCCCGCAGCCCCGGTCATGCCAGCCCCTGCGGCGGGTTGTCGGCGGCGACGTTGCCGAGCTCAGGCTGCACGGCAGCGCCGAAGGTGGCGCGCAGCTCGAGCTCTTCGTCGATCACGGTGGCGAGCCGGCGTACGCCGTCGCGGATCCGTTCCGGCGGCGGGAAACAGTACGACAGCCGCAGGTGCTGCCGACCCGTACCGTCGGCGTAGAAACCGGTCCCCGGCACGTACGCCACCCGGTTGTGGATCGCCCGCGGCAGCATCGCCTTCGAGTCCAGCCCGTCGGGCAGCGTGAGCCAGACGTAGAAGCCGCCGCCGGGTCGGGTCCACGCCGCGTCGGCGGGCATGAAGTCGTCGAGCGCGGCCAGCACCGCGTCGCGGCGCTCGGCGTACAACGTGCGGAAGGTCTTCAACTGTTCGCGCCAGGGCATGGTCTGGAAGTACGTGGTCACGGCCGACTGCGAGAGCATGCTGGGGCACAGGATCTGCGCTTCGGAGGCGATCACCAGCTTCTCCCGGACCGCGTGCGGCGCCAGCGCCCAGCCCATCCGTACCCCCGAAGAGAAGGTCTTGGAGAACGTGCCGAGGTAGATCACGCCGTCGCGCACCCGGGAGCGCAGCGCGGGGAGCGGGTCGCCGTCGAAGCCGAGCAGGCCGTACGGGTTGTCTTCCAGCACCAGCATGTCGGCGCGCTGGCAGATCTCCAGGATCCGCTCGCGCCGCTCCCCAGGCAGCGTCACCCCGCCCGGATTGTGGTAGTTAGGCACCGTATAAAGGAACTTGGCGCGCCGACCACTCGCGGCCACATCGGCCAGCGCGACCTCCAGCGCCTCCGGGATCAAACCAAGATCATCCATCGGTACGTGCACCACGTCGGCCTGCGCCGCCTGGAACACCCCGAGCGCGCCGACGTACGAAGGCCCCTCGGCGAGCACCACGTCCCCCGGATCGAGGAACACCCGGGCGACCAGGTCGAGCGCCTGCTGGGCACCGACGGTGACCACCACGTCGTCCGGGTTGGCGCCGCAGGAGGCGTCGACGCCCTCGAGGGACATCACCTCGCAGATCACCTCGCGCAGCGCCAGGTCGCCCTGCCCGATGCAGTACTGCAGGGAGCTGGCGCCGTGCCGGGCGACCAGCTCGCCGAGCATCTCACCGACGGCGTCCAACGGCAGCGCGGACACGTACGGGGAGCCGCCGGCGAGCGAGACCACCTCGGGTCTGCTGGCGACGGCGAACAAGGCTCGGATCTCGGACGCGGTCATGCCGCGGGTGCGTTGGGCGTACCGGTCGGTGTAGTCGTCGAGCGTCGTGCCGGACACGCTGATCTCCCGGGGTGGGGGCAGGCGGGTTCTGGCGAGTTTACCGGCTGTCACCGGGGCGTTGACCAGGACTTTTAACGAACCGTCGCGAGCATCACTGGGGCGGGCGTACCATCGTCCCGTGTCCTGGGGCCGGCGTTATGCCCAGCGTGTGGTGATGTGCTGATGTCGCGTCGCCTCGTCAACCTCACCCTCGACACGCTTGAAGACCTTCCCCGCCGGTGTCGCCGCTGCGTGTTCTGGGAGCTGGATCCGGTCGCCGCCGACCGCGCCATCGAGGCCGGCGCCCCTGAGCTGGAGAAGGAAGCCTGGGTCTCGCAGACGCTGCTCGAGTGGGGTTCCTGCGGCAAGTTGATCTACGTGGACGGGATGCCCGCGGGGTACGTGATGTTCGCGCCCCCGGTGTACGTGCCGCGCGGCGGCGCCTTCCCCACCAGCCCGGTCTCGCCCGACGCCGTACTGCTGATGAACGCGCACGTGGTGCCCGACTTCGCCGGCGGCGGGCTGGGGCGGATGCTGATCCAGGGTGTGGCGCGGGAGCTCACCAAGCGCGGCATCAAGGCGATCGAGGCGTTCGGCGACGCGAAGAACGAGAGCCCCGAGGGCTTCGGCTGCGTCGCCCCGGCGGACTTCTACCTCTCGGTGGGCTTCAAGACCGTACGCCCGCACCCGCGGTTCCCGAGGCTGCGGCTGGAGCTGCGTACCGCCCTGTCGTGGAAGTCGGATGTGGAGTACGCCCTCGAAAAGCTGCTCGGCTCGATGAGCCCCGAGAAGCTACTGCGCCCGGCGCCGCTGACCCGCCGCTCCGAGCCGCTCACCCCGCAGTCCCTGTAGCTGCCCCACACCGCCACACCGCCTCGCTGACACGCCCGCGCGGGTGGCGGTTTCCTTACGTGAAGGTGAACGGGACGCAACCCTTCGCCGCGCTGGCTCGTGTAACGCGATAAGGGCCGGCGACAGTGAAGGACGGGATATGCGAATCAACGGACTCGCCGCGATAGCGGTGGTGGCGGCGGTGCTCGGTACCGCCGGATCGGCGACGGGATCCAGCCGTACCCAGGCGGGGGATTGCTTATCCGGCCCGGACTTCAACGGAGACCGGTGTGGCGACCTGGTGGTGGCCGACCCCGACGCCACGGTGGCGGGCAAGGCTCGCGCGGGCCGGATCAACGTCCTGTACGGCGGCGAAGCCGGCGCCCGTGAGGTGCTGACCCAGGGCGCCGGAGCGGGCGGCACCGTCGAGGCCGGCGACCGGTTCGGCACCATCGTGCGGGCCGTGCACGTCGACACCGACGGGTACGCCGACCTGGTGATCGCCACCCCCGCGGAAGACGTCGGTAGCGAGGCCGACGCGGGGATCATCCAGCTGGTGTACGGCTCCGCCGACGGGCTCGGCCACGGCCGCCCGGGCGTGTCGCTGCGGCAGGGCGCGTACGGGATCCCCGGCATCCCGGAGGCGGGCGACCGGTTCGGCGCCGCGCTAGCGGTCAACACCACCACCGGGG
>JBOGDG010000491.1:0-2910 GCA_050701655.1 Micromonosporaceae bacterium | reverse complement strand
GGCCCACAGCCAGCCGGAGGCGTCGGTCTTCGCCACCGGGGCGGGGACGTAGCCCATCTTGCCGGCGACCTTGCTGGTCTTCTCGTCCTCCAGCAGGCTGGCGGCCACAGTGGCGTCGTACCACATCGCGGCGTTGCCCTGGCCGGTCGCGGTGAGGCACTCGGAGAAGCCGGCGTTCGGGGCGCCCGGCTCGCCGTAGTTGCGCACCAGGTCCACGTAGAACTTGACCGCCTGCTTCGTCTCGGGCGAGGTGAGCTTGGCGTTCCAGCTCTCGTCGTACCACTGACCGCCGTGGGTGAGGATCACCGTGTTCAGCGGGGCCAGCACCTCGCCCCACCCGGGCAGGCCGCGCAGACAGATGCCGGAGATCTTGTTGTCGGGGTCGTGCAGTTTCTTGGCGAACCCGGCGACCTGCTCCCAGGTCGGCTTCTCCGGCATGGTGAGGCCGGCCTTCTGGAAGAGGTCCTTGCGGTACATCAGGAACGACGACTCGCCGTAGAACGGCACGGCGTACAGGTCGTTCTGGTACGACAGCGCCTCCCGCACCGGGGTGAGCAGGTCGTCGACGTCGTAGTCGCCCTTGCCCGCGCGGTCGGTCAGTTTGGCGATCCACCCGTTCTTCGCCCAGATCGGCGTCTCGTACGTGCCGATGGTGACCACGTCGTACTGGCCGCCCTTGGTGGCGATGTCCTGGGTGACCCGGTCCCGGAGCTCGTTCTCGGGGAGGGTCACGAACTTCACGTTGGTGTCCGGGTGGTCCTTTTCGAACTCGTTGCTGAGCTTCTCGATGTCCTGCATCTGCGGGTTGGCGACGGTGGCGATGGTGACGGTGCCGCTGTCGTCACCGCCACCTCCGCCGGCGCCGGCACATGCGGCACTACTGAACGCCAGCGCGCCGACGGTGACGATGGCGAGCGCGCGCCATCGAGACCTGGTTGCCATGACGGACCTCCTAGGGGCTGGTTCTCGGTGTGCGGATATTTGGTCTTGAGCCCCGCCGCCCGCTCACAGGAGCATCGCCGCGCATATGAGCAGACTCAATGACAATTGAGCAACCGGCTGCGCCCCAATTCAAAACGGGCAGGTGCGGCCGGTCAAGACTCTGTGCAAGAATGAGCCGTCCTGCGCTCAAATGAGCGCGCTCTCCCTTGAGTGCGCCGGTCGGGAGGCGACACATGACAGCTGACGTGAAGGCGTTGCGCCCGGCGGAGCTGCTGCGCGCCGCCGCCATCGCGCGCCGGTACTACATCGACGGCGCGTCGAAGGTGGAGATCGCCGAGGAGTTCGGGGTCAGTCGGTTCAAGGTGGCCAGGCTGCTGGACGAGGCGCGCGCCGCCGGTCTGGTGCGGATCGACATCGTGGTGCCGGCCGAGATCGACGCCGGGCTCTCCGAGCGACTGCGCGCGGCGTACGACCTGCGGGAGGCGATCGTGGTCACCACCGCGGACGCCTCCGACGGCGCGTTGCGCCGGCAGCTCGGCCGGCTCGCCGCCGGCTACCTGGCCGAGGTGGTCGAGGAGGGCGACGTGATCGGGCTGGCCTGCTCGCGCACTTTGCACGCGATGACGATCGCCCTCACCACGCTGCCGCGGATCACGGTCGTGCAGCTCACCGGGGTGCACCCCGGCGGCGTGGAGGAGAACTCCGTGGAGCTGGTACGCCGGGTCGCCAGCCTCGCGGCCGGCCCTGCGTACCCGATCTACGCGCCGCTGCTGGTCTCCGACGCCTCCACCGCCCGCGCGCTGCGGGAGCAGCCGCAGGTGGCGCAGGCCGTGAAGCGCTACCAGGACCTCACCAAGGCGGTGGTCGCGATCGGCTCCTGGGATCCGCCGGTGTCGCTGGTGCGCGACTCGCTGCCGGTGGCCGACGGCGAGACCCTGCAACGCCACGGGGTACGCGCCGAGGTGTGCGCCCGGCTGCTGGACGACGCCGGCAACCCGGTGCCGGACCTCGCCGACCGGGTGATCGCGATTAGCGTGGAGCAGCTGCGCCAGGTCCCCGAGGTGATCGCAGTGGCGGGCGGCGCGCAGAAGTCCGAGGCGATCCGGGCGGCGCTGCGGGCCGGCTTCATCACGTCGCTGGTCACCGACGCCGGCGCGGCGCAGGCGCTGCTGAACTCGTCCGAGGAGTGAGGAGAGGGCATGACCCTGGTCGCGGGCATCGACAGCTCCACCCAGTCCTGCAAGGTCGTGGTGTACGACGCCGAGACCGGAGCGGTGGTACGCCAGGCGCGCGCCCCGCACCCCGACACCACCGAGGTTGACCCCCGGCTCTGGTGGGACGCCTGGGTAGAGGCGAGCAGCGGCCTGCTCGACGGAGTGCGGGCACTCGCTGTGGCCGGCCAGCAGCACGGCATGGTCACCCTGGACGAGGCCGGCGATGTGGTCCGCCCCGCCCTGCTCTGGAACGACACCCGCTCCGCGCAGGCCGCGGCCGACCTGGTCGCCGAGCTGGGCGGTCCGGACGCCTGGGCCACGGCAGTCGGCAGCGTCCCGGTCGCCAGCTTCACGGTGACCAAGCTGCGCTGGCTCGCCTCCCACGAGCCCGCGCTCGCGGATCGGGTCGCCCGGGTGCTGCTGCCGCACGACTGGCTTACCTGGCGAATCCTGGGCCCGGGGTCGCAGCCCGTCACGGACCGGGGCGACGCCTCCGGCACCGGCTACTGGTCACCGTATACCGGCGAATACCGGGACGACCTGCTGCGGCGCGCCTTCGGTCGCGACCTCGCGCTGCCCCGAGTCGCCGGACCCGCCGAAGCGGTCGGAGAGACCGGCGGCATCCTGGTCGGGCCGGGCACCGGGGACAACATGGGCGCCGCGCTCGGCCTCGGCGTCCGGGACGGCGACGTGGTGGTCTCGCTCGGCACCAGCGGCACCGTGTTCGCGGTGCACCCCGTGGCGGTCGCCGACC
>JBOGDG010000490.1:0-2925 GCA_050701655.1 Micromonosporaceae bacterium | reverse complement strand
GGTGGACTCGGTCTCGTTGGTGACGATGCGGCCGGTGCCGTCGAGGCGGATCCACCACAGGCGGCTCCAGTCTTCGGCGTACTCGTCGATGAGGATGCTGGCGTGGCCGGTGGCCTGGAGGTTGGCGATCCGGCGCAACGCGGCAGTGCGCTTGGGTTTGTGGTCGACGGCGGTGTAGACGGTCTCGCCGAGCCGTACGAAGCAGATCGGCACCAGATGCGGGCGGCCGTGGGCGTCCACAGTGGCGAGGCGGGCGACCCGGGCGGCGTCCACGAGGCGGCGCATGCGCTGCGCGTCCACGCATCGCACCTTAGCCTCGGTGGCAGAAACTGACTCGAGGAGGAGCACACGCGATGCGGATCGGAATCGGATTGCCCAATCCTGTCCCTGACACGCCGGGTGAACGGCTCGTGGAGTGGGGGCGGCGTGCCGAGGAGCGCGGCTTCGCCGGCCTGGCGACGATCGACCGGATCGCGTACCCGAGTCATGATTCGCTGGCCACGCTCGCGGCGGTGGCGGGCGCGACCAGCCGGATCGGGTTGATGACCAACATTCTGCTGGCACCGGTCTACCCGCCGGCGTTGCTGGCGAAGACCAGCGCCACGATCGACCGGATCTCGGACGGCCGGCTCACGCTCGGGTTGGCGCCGGGCAGCCGCGCCGACGATTACGCGGTCGCGGGCGCGGCGTTCGACACCCGGGGCGCGAGCTTCGACGCGGCGTTGCGGCTGCTGCACCAGGCGTGGGCGGGGGAGCCGATCGCCGGTGGCGACAAGCCGGTGACACCTGGCCCGACCAAGGACGAGCGGGTGCCGGTGCTGATCGGCGGTTCCGGTGCGCGGGCGGTGCGGCGTGCTGTCGAGTGGGGTACGGGGTGGACCGCGGGCGGCGGGTCCGCAGAGATGAGCGCCCCGCAGGTCCGGAAGGTACGTGACGCGTGGCGCGAGGCCGGGCGCGGCGGTGAGCCCCGGCTGGTGGCGTTGACGTACTTCTCGCTCGGGGCGGACGCCGAGGACGGGTCGCGGGCGTACCTGCAGGACTACTACGCCTTCACCGGGCCGTACGCCGACAGGATCGCCGACGGGGCGCTGCGTACCGAGCAGGCGATCCGGGACGCGGTGCGGGCGTACGCCGACGCCGGGTTCACCGAGCTGTATTTCGACCCCACTGTGGACAGTCTGGATCAGGTAGACCGGCTGGCCGATCTGGTCCTTTGAGCCCAACGGGCTGTGACCGATATGGTCGGCGTGGTTCACCCGGCGGGCGGACGGCGTACACCCTGAAGACTCTTCAGGTCGGGACCCTCACCGCACGTTAGGGCACCCACCTGGGGAGGTTTGATGCAACGGAGCATCGCCGCGCTGATCGCGGCCTGTCTACTCGTGCTCGGGCTCGCGACGCCGGTCGCGGCCGCAGCCCCGCCCACCACATCCGCCGGTACGTTGTCGGTGCAGGCGCCGGCGATCGGGCAGGGCACCGACATCGTCGCGAGCTACACCACCGACCGTCCGAACAATCTCAACTGGGTCGGCCTCTACACCGACCCCGGCAACGGACCGGTCGACCAGAAGTACGTCGGCCCGTCGCTGAAGTGGAAGTACGCCCCCGGCACCTCCGGGGAGGTACGGCTGCCGACCACCGACCTCGACCCCGGCCGCTACATCGTCTACTTCCTCTACAACGACGGCTACACCTGGCTGGCCAACCCGGTCGGGTTCGACATCACCGCCGCCGGGGCGTCCTCGTTCGTGCTGCCGTCGTTCGCGCTGAGGCCGGCGCGGGCGGGTGAGGCGTACACCCAGAGCATCGCCGGGACGGTACGCCCGGCCCGCGGCGACCTGACGTTCCGCAAGACCAGCGGGCCGGCGTGGGCATCCGTCTCGTCAGCCGGCGCAGTCTCCGGTACGCCCGGCGCGACCGACGGCGGAACCACCGCCGGCGTCGGCGTCGAGGCGGTCGACTCCGACGGGCGGCGTACCACCACCACGGTCAGCATCCCGGTACGCACCGCGACCCAACCGCTGGTCAGCGAGCTGAAGGTGATGTCGTTCAACCTGTGGTACGGCGGCACCAACTCCAAGGACTACCGCACCAAGCAGCTACGGTTCCTGCTGTCGCACAACGTCGACGTGGTGGGCTTCCAGGAGACGTACTCCACCTCGGCGCGGGAGCTGGCGACTCTGCTCGGCTGGCACTACTACCAGGCCAGCTACAGCCTCGGGATCGTCAGCCGGTATCCGATCACAGCGCAGGACTCCTACTCGTCGTCGGGCACGATGTACGGCGCCGGCGTACGGATCCGGCTCGACGCGAAGTTCGACAAGCACATCGTGCTGTGGACGGCGCACCTGCACTACACCCCGTACGGCCCGTACGACGCCTGCCAGTCGCACATGACCGTGCGGCAGATCCTGCGCCGCGAGGACCAGTCCGGCCGGCCGCGCCAGATCGCCGGCATCCTGAACAGGATGTCGGCCGTGATCGCCGACGCGCCGAACACCCCGGTGTTCCTGGTCGGCGACTTCAACACCCCGTCGCACCTGGACTGGACCGCCGCCACCCGCGACACCCACTGCGGGTACGAGATCGCGTGGCCGACCACGGTGAAGGTGGCCGAGGCGGGGCTGAAGGACTCGTACCGGATCGCGCGTCCGGATCCGGTGCGCGACCCGGGCAACACCTGGTCGCCGATCTACCCGGAGGACCCGCAGGACCGGATCGACTTCGTCGACTTCGCCGGCCCGGTGACGGTGCTCGACTCCAGTGAGCTGACCGTCGGGGTGGTCGACCCGTCCGACCCGGCCAACAACGAGTGGACCTCCGACCACCGCGCCATACTCACCACGTTCCGCTTCTAGCGCCGTCTTGGCGCCCGCGCGGTGCCGAAGCCACGACGCGGTGCCGGGGGTGACAATGCCCCGGCAC
>JBOGDG010000489.1:0-2932 GCA_050701655.1 Micromonosporaceae bacterium | reverse complement strand
GCCCTCCCGCTCCTGCTTGCCGGCGATCTTCAGCGCCTCGGCGAGGTCGCCGGACGCGGCGGCCTCGACCGCGCCGTACGCGTCGTCCTGGTGTTCCAGGAACACCGGGAAGTCGGCGGTCTCACTGGTGCCGGCGACCGCCACCAGCGCACTCTGCGCGCGGCAGAGCTCTTTGATCGCGGGCTTCGCCGCCTCCAGTCCGCTGGCGACGATGTCCTCGGTGGGCGCCGCCGAACCGGAGCCGACCAGCGCGACCACGTTCTCGGTGGCCTCGGCCTCGACCATCATGATCGCGACGTCGCCGTCCTCCAGCGCACGGCCGGCGACCACGATGTCGAAGGTGGCCTTCTCCAGCTCCTCGTGGGTCGGGAACGCCACCCACTGACCGTCGACGTGCGCCATCCGGGTGGCCCCGATCGGGCCGGTGAACGGCAGCCCGGCGAGCGTGGTCGACAGCGAGGCGGCGTTGATCGCCACCACGTCGTACGGGTGGGACGGGTCGAGCGAGAGCACGGTCTCGACGACCTGCACCTCGTTGCGCAGCCCTTTGACGAAGCTCGGCCGCAGCGGCCGGTCGATCAGCCGGCAGGTCAGCACGGCTTCCTCGCTGGGGCGCCCCTCGCGACGGAAGAACGAGCCGGGGATCCGGCCCGCGGCGTACATCCGCTCTTCCACGTCGACGGTGAGCGGGAAGAAGTCGAGGAACTCCTTCGGCTGCTTGCCGGCGGTGGTGGCCGAGAGCACCACGGTGTCGCCCAGCTGGGCGATCGCGCTGCCGGCGGCCTGCCGGGCGAGCCGGCCGGTGGAGAGGGTGATCTCACGGGTGCCGAAGCTGCCGTTGTCGATCACGGCTTTCGCGGTGTGGTCACCCAATGAGTTTTGGATGGGTTCAGTCATGGTACGGATTGCTCCTTCGTGTTCCGGATCCCGCACGGGACCCTGGCCGGCGATGCCGGGAACGATCGGGGGAGCTGCTCCGCGCCGGTCTTCGATCGAAGTCCACGGGCTCCGCGGTGGAACTGCGGTGTCACCCGGGGACCACTACCGAGGACCGGTGCGCGCCGGGCTCCCCTGCGGGTCGTACCCGTACCGGCCGGTAAATGGTGAACCTCCTCTGACTTTAGGGGCGTCGGAGGAGGTTCGTGGCTTAGCGCCGCAGACCGAGTTTCTCGATCAGCGCGCGGTAGCGGTTGATGTCCTTCTTGGAGAGGTATCCCAGAAGCCGCCGCCGGCGCCCCACCAGCAGCAGCAGACCACGCCGGCTGTGGTGGTCGTGCTTGTGCTGCTTGAGGTGCTCGGTCAGGTCCTTGATCCGCTGCGTCAGCAGCGCGACCTGGACCTCCGGGGAGCCGGTGTCGCCATCTAGGGTGGCGTTGTCGGCGATGATCTTCTGTTTGCTGGCTGCGTCGAGCGCCATGTTCTCCCTTTGCGGTACGTCGTGCGCCTCATCAGTGCGCGTAGTGGTCCACGCGTCGATCCCGCACCCACGGCGCCGTGCAGGCACACGAGATCACGCCGAGTAGTCGGCGCACGGCAAGGTTAGCAGCTACTGGTCGGTGAGCACCGCACGGGTCTGGGTGATGTCGCGCTCGATCTGCGCCACCAGCAGCTCGACGGTGTCGTAGGTACGCATGTCACGCAGCCGCGCGATGAAGTCCAGACTGACCTGTTCGCCGTACAGATCCTCGTCGAAGTCGAGCACGTGCGCCTCGACCCGCCGCTCCTGACCGGCGAAGGTCGGGTTGGTGCCGATGCTGACCGCGGCGGGCAGCCGGTCGGCGGACTTGTCGCGTACCAGCCAGGCGGCGTACACCCCGTCGGCCGGGATCGCCGCGTACGGGCGGGGCAGCAGATTCGCCGTCGGGTACCCCAGCAGCCTGCCGCGCCGGTCACCGCGTACCACCACGCCGTCGAGTCGGTGGGGGCGCCCCAGCGCGGCGGTGGCGGCACCCACGTCACCCGCCGCGACGCAGGCCCGGATGTACGTGGAGCTGAACACCGTGTCGTCGTCGGAGACCAGCGGCGCGCCCTCGACCGCGAAGCCGAAGCTGCGCCCCAGCCGTGTCAGCAGCGCCACGTCACCGGCGGCCTTGTGTCCGAACCGGAAGTTCTCCCCCACCACCACCAGCGCGGCGTGCAGATGCTCCACCAGTACGTCGTGCACGAACGCCTCGGCCGAGAGCCGGCTGAACTCCGGGGTGAACGGCAGCACGCACAGCACGTCGACTCCGAGCCGCTCGATCAGCTCGGCCTTACGCGCCTGCTCGCTGAGCACCGTGGGGTGGCTGCCGGGGCGTACCACCTCGGAGGGGTGCGGGTCGAAGGTCACCACCACCGAACGCAGCCCGCGCTCGGCCGCGCGCTTCACCGCGTGACCGATGATCGCCTGGTGGCCCTGGTGTACGCCATCGAACACCCCGATGGTCACCACCGACCGTCCCCAACCGCTGGGTGCACTCTCCAGACCACGCCACCGCTGCACTGTTCACCCTCCCAGGGCGATTCGGTATTGACCGTCCAGCATGTCTAACCAGTCTGCCGCGCTATCCGTCACGGCCCGCCGGCGCTATCCGTCACGGCCCGTCGGGGCGTCGTCACAGCCGGCCGCCGCGAAGACCACCTCGGGACGGGCCTTGCCGTCGCGTTCCCGTACCACCGCCAGGACCTGCCCGCCGGGGTCGAAGACGGCGTACGGCCCTTCGATGCCGGCCACGTCGAGCGGGTTGCCGTGGGAGAGCCGTACCGCCTCCTCGGCGGTCACGTCGCGCCGCGCGAACAGCAGCTCCGCCGCCTCGCTCAACCCAGTGGTGACCGCCTCACCCGTGGCTTCCAGCGCGTCAAGCGTGACCGCCGCCGCGATGGAGAACCTTCCCACTCTGGTACGCCGCAGCGCGGTGAGGTGCCCGCCGACCTCGAGCGCGGCCCCCAGATC
>JBOGDG010000488.1:0-2972 GCA_050701655.1 Micromonosporaceae bacterium | reverse complement strand
GTCTGGGCCCGCGCCGCGTACGGCGCGGGCCCAGACCCGTACGTTGGCCGCGGACCCGCTGCGCGGCACGGTACGGCGTACCGTGCTGCCGAACGGGATGCGGGTGCTCACCGAAGCGATCCCGGCGATGCGCAGCGTGTCGTTCGGGGTGTGGGTCGGGGTCGGATCGCGGGACGAGACGCCAGCACAGGCCGGGGCGTCGCACTTCCTGGAACACCTGCTGTTCAAGGGGACGCGGCGGCGTACCGCGCTGGAGATCTCCGCGCAGCTGGAGGCGGTGGGCGGCGAGACCAACGCGTTCACCACAAAGGAGTACACCTGCTACTACGCCCGGGTGCTGGACGAGGATCTGGCGCTCGCGGTCGACGTGGTGTGCGACCTGGTGGCCGACTCGGTGCTGCATGACGCGGACGTGGAGACCGAGCGTGGCGTGATCCTGGAAGAGATCGCCATGCACGACGACGAGCCCGGCGACCAGGCCCACGACCTGCTGTACGAGGCGGTCTTCGGCGACCATCCGCTGGGGCGCCCGATCTCGGGCACCGTGGCGAGCATCTCGGCGATGACCCGGCGGCAGGTGCTCGGCTTCTACCGCCGCCGCTACATCGCCTCGCAGCTGGTCGTCACCGCGGCCGGCAACCTGGACCACGCCACCGTGGTGGCGGCGGTACGGGAAGCCTTCGCCCGCGACGACCGGTACGCCGAGCCCGTCACCCCCGCCACGCTGCGCTCGGCCGCGCGCCGGGTGCGTACCGGGCAGGCGGTCAAGGTGCACAACAAGGACACCGAGCAGGCCAACCTGGTGCTGGGCTGCCCGGCGCCGGCCCGGCTCGACGAGCGCCGGTTCGCGTTGGGCGTACTGAACAACGCGCTCGGCGGCGGGATGTCCAGCCGGCTGTTCCAGGAGATCCGGGAGAAGCGCGGGCTGGCGTACTCGGTCTACTCGTACACCAGCCAGTACGCCGACGCCGGCCTGTTCGGGGTGTACGCCGGCTGCGCGCCCGGCAAGGCCGACGAGGTGCTCGGGCTGGTACGCGAGCAGCTCGCCGCCGTCGCCGAGGCCGCGTTGACCGACCAGGAGATCGCGCGGGGCAAGGGGATGCTGAAGGGCTCCCTGGTGCTCGGCCTGGAGGACACGGGCTCCCGGATGACCCAGCTAGGCAAGGGTGAGCTGCTGTACGGCGCGCCGCTCAGCGTCGACGACCTGCTCGCGAGGGTGGACGGGGTCACCGTGGATCAGGTCCACTCGGTAGCGTCCGAGCTGTTGACTCAGGACATGTCGCTGGCGGTGGTCGGGCCGTTCTCAGATCATGACTTCTCCGGGCTGTCGCGTAATCGTTGAGTCGTTAAGGAGGCCGAGGCCGTGACCGAGGTGACGGAGCCGATCCGGGTCGGTGTGCTCGGGGCGCAGGGACGGATGGGCAGCGAGGTCTGCCGTTCCGTCGACGCCGCCGAGGACATGGAGCTGGTGGCGATGATCGACGTCGGCGAGTGGCTGGCGAACCTCTCCGACGCCGGGGCGCAGGTGGTGGTCGACTTCACCCAGCCCGACGTGGTGATGGACAACCTGCACTGGTGCGTCGAGCAGGGGATCTCCGCCGTGGTCGGCACCACCGGGTTCAGCCCGGAGCGGGTGGCCCGGGTGCGTGGCTGGTTGGAGCACAAGCCCGAGGTCGGGGTCGTGATCGCGCCGAACTTCGCGATCGGCGCCGTGCTGTCGATGCAGTTCGCGGCCCGGGCGGCGCGGTTCTTCGACTCCGCCGAGATCATCGAGCTGCACCACCCGGGGAAGCTGGACGCCCCGAGCGGTACGGCGGCGCGTACCGCCGAGTTGATCGGTGAAGCGCGGGAAGCCGCCGGATCGGCGGCGATGCCGGATGCCACTAAGGAGTCGCTGGACGGCGCGCGCGGCGCCCGGGTATCCGGGGTGCCGGTGCACTCGGTACGCGCCCGCGGCCTGGTGGCGCACCAGGAGGTGCTGTTCGGCGCGACGGGGGAGACGTTGACGATCCGGCACGACTCGTACGACCGCGCGTCGTTCATGCCGGGGGTGCTGCTGGCGGTACGGCAGGTGCTGCGCCGGCCGGGGCTGACCCTGGGGCTGGAACACCTGCTCGACGGCTGATCCCCGATATCGGCGGGCCCGGGGCGGGCCGGCGCCCACCCCAGGCCGTGCATGTTGCCGGATTACCACCAGTGATGTGCCCGCCAGAACGACCATGCCGCCTGTGGGGATCCGTACCGCTGGTTGGCGTACCGCAGCGCGGCCAGCGCCTGGTAGTAGCGGCGCGTGTGCGAGCAGTCGTTCTCGGCGTACCAGTAGCACGCGAACCGCCCCCGGGCGTCGCTGATCTGGGTACGGCCCATCTGCCCCAGGCCGTAGTAGCCGGCGGGGTTGTGCGCCGTGACCTGGAAACTGCTCTCGTTACAGATGATCTTCATCATCGCGCGGCGGGGCTCGTCGTTGACACCCCACCGGGTGGGCACCGCGTCGTTGGGGTTCTCCGCCGCCCGGCGCAGCACCGGGTAGAACCAGTCGGGCACTCCCGGGTGGTTGTCGCATCCGGCCATGACCGTCACCTCATCGCCGGTCTCCCCGGCGCTGGCCTGACCCTGGCCGATCCACAGCAGGCCACCGCCGACCGCCAACACAAGCGCCACCGCACAACTTCGCCAGCTCACCGGGAACCTGCTCCGCCGTCCGAACATCTCATCGCCTCCTCGCTCTGGGTGCCAAGACCGCCGGATGTGCAGCCTTCCGGTGCCGGTTAAGAGCGAGATCAGGAATGTGTACGGGTCAGGTACGGACCCGCCGGCTGCGGCGCCCCTTCCGGCGCCGCAGCCGGGGTGCTGACCGCTAGTCGAACCCGACCTCCAGCCGCGCGATCCCGGCCTGGAACAGCCGGTCCGCGGCGAAGCCGAACTCCGTGGCCAGCGGGTCGGTGGTGTCCTGCTTCACCGCTACCTCGGCG
>JBOGDG010000487.1:0-2975 GCA_050701655.1 Micromonosporaceae bacterium | reverse complement strand
GGTTACCAGGAGGTCGGGGTAGGGTCTACGGTGGGCGGTCGAAAGTGTGTGTACGTGGTTTTGCCCGGCACGCCCGCGGATTCACCAAGAGCGTGCTTGCTGTTCTCGTCAGGGGATGGTGCGGTACCGCTACAACCGGCCCAAGATCCGCATCCGGCGGATCGTGCCAACCCGAAACTCGGGTAGGCAGAGATCTCTGACAAGGGAGACAGCAAGTGGCACAGGGAACCGTCAAGTGGTTCAACGCGGACAAGGGCTTCGGCTTCATTACGCAGGATGACGGCGGCGCCGACATCTTCGTCCACTACTCGGCGATCCAGTCGAACGGCTTCCGTACGCTCGACGAGAACCAGCGCGTCGAGTTCGACGTGGTCCAGGGCCCGAAGGGCCCTCAGGCGGAGTCCGTACGAGCCCTCTGAACGACCTGAACCGAAGCCCCCTGCCGGTTACGGCGGGGGGCTTCGTCGTGCCCGCTACTGGTTTCGTGCCAGCTCCGATTCTGGCGATGACTTCTGGTCACACCCCGGGTCTATACAGGTAGCAAGTGACTGAGGTCACCCGGAGCCAGGAGGCAGAAATGAACACCACGATCGTCCACGACGCGAAGGCCGAAGCCCTGTTCGTCTCCGACCTGCAGCCTTCGGATCAACCCACCGAGCCGGCGGTGCGGGCCGCGATCGCCCGCAGCATCCGTACCTTCGGCTCCCGGGGCTGCGCCGCCCGGGTCGCCCAGGAGTACGGCGAGCACCCCGAGACCGCGGTGGCCCGGATGCGCTGGGCTCGCCAGTGCGTCGCCTGCACCGCCGACCAGACCGCCCAGCTGCTGCCCGTCGCGGCCTGATCATGGGTACGGCGTACGGGTCTCACGCCCCGGCAGGTCGAACGGCCTGTGCGGCAGCGTCTGGTACCAGTACGCCACGACCAGTCGTCGGAACGCTGGTTCGCGTGGCCGTGTTCGATGGTCACCCGGATGGATTTCGTGAACGTGATCGGGTCCTCGATATGAAAGCGGTAGAGCGAGATCTCGCCGCTCCAGTTCTCTCCCCCTGGGCAGGGTGATCCCGTGGCGGAAACGGCTCCCCGTCGATGAAGATCATGTCGTCGCCCTCGCCGTACCAGTTCCAGTCGACGGTCTCCCGCAGATTGCGGATGTTGACCGTGCAGCCCACGTAGTGCCCGCACCCTTCGGCGTCGAGGACCACGTAGTTGCCGTCGCCGGTGAGATTCTCCCCCGCGACCTGGAAGTCGAAGTTCGACTCACTCCCCTGCTCCACCCCGTCGGTCGGGCACTGCCGGCACGGGGCGGGACAGCGGCAGCAGCGGTGCTACGGCCGGGCCGCTCCCACGTCAAGAGACGGTGTGCGGGCGAATTCGACAGCTGAACGCCGTGGGAAACTACTCAGCGGAGTCTGGTCGACGGCGCGCCACCAGGTAGAGCGCGATCCCGACGATCACCGCCAGTACGCCACCCGCGATCGGCCAGGTGAGCGAGGAACCGGTGAGCGAGAGCCCGCCGCGACCGGGGCCGCCCGCGATCGGCGACGGAGTCGCGCTGGCCGGCCGGCTCGGGCTGGCGGTGGGATTCGCCAGGATCCTCGCGGTGTCGTTCTTCGGATTCTGATCGTCGGCCGCCGCGTCGCCGGTCAGCTTGACGTACCCGACGGCGTCGCCGACCCGCTCCTCGATCCTCACCTGGAACGTCCACAGCTGCTTCGTACCCGGCTCGAACGGCGAGTCCGCCTCGCAGAAGTAGCTTCCCTGGTACGTCACGCAGTCCTCCGGTACGGTCACCGCCGTCACGCCCGGCGGGGGCGTCACCTTCGCGATCCGCCACGGCGAGTCGCTGTCCGGGTCCTCCAGCGGCACCTTGCCGACGTTGCGCAGCCCCACGGTCAGCTCGACCACGGCGCCGGCATCGCCGGTGATGGTGGCGCCGACCGCGGCCAGATCCCGCGGGTTGTCGCCGGTCACGGTGATGTAGACCGTGCCGAAGTCGTTGCCGTCGTCGCTGAGATCGTGCTGTGGCACGTCACCGGCGGTCGGGCTCTCCGGCGCCGCCTCACCGGTCGCCGGGTCCACCAGCTTGACCGCCGGCAGGCTGCCCGGCTCCCGGTCCGCCGGCCGGCCCGGCTGGATGTCCTGCTCGAACGTGTCGATCGTCGACCACTGGAAGTGCGCCCTCGCGTGCCCCGGCGCGGCCTGGTCGGTGGAGACGTCGATCGGGAAGTCCCGCGACAGCCGGTACGTGGCCCCGGGCGCCACCTTCACGTCGAACCGGCACACCACGAACCCCGGGGCGTACGTGCAGTTGCTGAAGGTGTCCTCGACGTACGTGCCGGCCCCGGTCTCCCACCACAGCACCAGGCCGTCCACAGTGGTGTCGCCCGGGTTCTCGACCCGCATCGGCACCGTCACCTGACCACCCAGCGGGGCGGTCTTCTCGAACTCGCGGGGACCGGAGACGGCCAGGTCCACCGCCTCCGCCTTCGTGAGCGTGGCGGTGGCGTTGGCTGAGCCGGCGGTGGTGGAGGTTGCGGTCACCGGCAGCTGCGCGGTGGTGCCGGCGGCGACCGGCTGCTGCCCCGACAGCAGGAACAGCGTGCCGGTCCACTTGCCGTCGTGCAGCACCAGGTCGCGGCCGTCGCGGAAACACGTCACGGTGTCCCCGTCGGTGTCGCACGGATCGTCGAATCCGTCCACCGGGATCGTCGCCATGCCGTCCAGATCGCTGACGTCGATGGTCAGCACCACGTCGGTTAGCGGGAACTCGCCCGAGTATCCGCCGATGTCGAAGGTGCCCAGCACCTCGGAGGACTCGCCGGGGGCGAACGACCTGACCGGCTGCAGGGTGAGGGTCAGCTTCGGCGGCACCTCGGCCCGCGCCGGTTGGCTGACACCGCGCGGGGTCTCGGCCCGCGCCGGATGGCTGACACCGAGCGCGGCAACTCCGGCGATCAGAAGCAACGCCAGTTCGA
>JBOGDG010000486.1:0-2984 GCA_050701655.1 Micromonosporaceae bacterium | reverse complement strand
CCCATGATCCCGACCACGGGGCCGCCGGCGGCGCCGGTCCAGGCGTCGATGGTGTCGGTGAGCGCGTCGTCGATCGCGTGATCGTGCATCCGCTGCGCGAGCGCCTCCCGGATGTCGGGGAGCGCGCCGCCGCGGGCGACGAAGTGCTGGTGGACGCGGGTGTCGTACATCGCCGCGAAGCCGTCCTGGTGACCGGCGGCGAGTTCGTCGGCGGTGTAGAGCCGCGCCGGGTGCGTCGGGTACACCATCTCGTGGAAGTCCGGTACGACGTGCGCCCCCCGCCGGATCAGCTCGGCTTCGACCGCCACGCCGGCGAACCGGCAGCCCACGAAGAGGGTGTCGGAGACGTCGACGGTGGACAGGTCCGGGGGCTTCTGGTCGAGCGCCAGCCCCTGCACGGTCAGCCCGGCGAGCTGCCCGCGGGCCAGGTGAAAGTCGAGCTCATCGCGGGATTCGATCTCGGTCGGGCTGTGATCGTAGGCGTCCGGAGAGATGTCCTGCACACCCGTAAACATAGAGCGACGGCCCGCACGTAACGTGCGAGCCGTCGCAGTGCCGGTCCTGGGGAGGCTCCGGACACTTCCAGTATCGCTCATGTCTGGGGCCCTGTTACCAGGTGTCGGCAGATCTACAGCTGAATTCCCGGCATGTCCTGTGAATGATCCCAGTAAATGAGACACGATATCGAAGATCATCACTCTCGGTTGTCGAGCACTACAGCCAGTTGCGGGAGTACGCCACTGCCAGGACCCCCGGAGCGCCGCCACGACACCGGCGTACCGCAGAATGGCCGGATGAGCCCCACTCGGAACCTTCTCGGAGACACCCCGGAGACCCTGCTGCCCGCCGAGCCGGAGGCCGACGCGGCGCTCGCGGAAGCCACCGAGGCGGGCACCGGCCCGGGAGAGGTCGCGCGGCGGTTCCCGGCGTACAGCGCTGCCTGGGCCGCGCTCGCCGACCACGCCGCCAGCGACGGTGACGCGGTGGCCAGCTACGCGTACGCCCGCACCGGCTACCACCGCGGGCTCGACCAGCTACGCAAGAACGGCTGGCGCGGCGCCGGCCCGGTGCCCTGGTCCCACGAGCCCAACCGGGGATTCCTGCGCTGCCTGTACGCACTGGCGCGCGCCGCCGACGAGATCGGCGAAGCGGTCGAGGCGGCCCGGTGCGCGCAGTTCCTCCGCGACTGCGACCCCGCCGCCGCCGACGCCCTCTCCAGCTGAGCGTTCCGGGCGCGTTCATGGGCGCTGGGCGTTAGCCTGCGGAGGGGCTGCGTCACGTACCCATAGG
Source organism: Micromonosporaceae bacterium (assembly GCA_050701655.1). GTDB lineage: Bacteria > Actinomycetota > Actinomycetes > Mycobacteriales > Micromonosporaceae > WHSM01. The sequence continues at coordinate 1,694 of JBOGDG010000486.1, read as the reverse complement.
AGGTTCTGATGGCTTCTGTTCTCAACCCGTACCTCAGCTTCACCGACAACGCACGGCAGGCGATGGAGTTCTACCGGGACGTCTTCGGTGGCGAGCTGGCGCTGAACACGTTCGGTGAGTTCGGCGCGAAGGACTCGCCCGACGCCGACAAGATCATGCACAGCAGGCTCAGCACCGATGGCGGCCTCACCCTGATGGCCGCCGACACCCCGGCCGGCATGGAGCACAAGCCCGGCAACACAATCACGGTCAGCCTCAGCGGCGAGGACACCGACGAGCTGCGCGGCTACTGGGAGAAGCTCTCGGCCGGCGGCACGGTGATGATGCCGCTCGAGAAGCAGGTGTGGGGCGACGAGTTCGGCATGTGCATGGACAGGTTCGGCGTGCCATGGATGGTCAACGTCACCCAACCGCAGCCCTGACCATCCCGTCGTGGCGTGGGGGCGGGTCAGAGGCCTTCCGCTACGGCTGAGCCGATCTTGAGCCAGGCGTCGCGGGTGGCCTGGCTGAGCAGGCCGTACCGGATCGGTTCGCCGGAGTCGATCAGCCCCTCGTACGGCGCCAGCAGCACCGCGCGGGTACGCGCCGAGAAGTGCCGCTGGATCGCGGGCAGGTCGATGTCCTTGCGGCTCGGCGGCATCGACACCACGCTGACGGCGCGACGTACCAGCTGGTGCCGGCCGGTCTGCTCCAGGTGGTCGAGCATCCGGGCGGCGGTCTCCGCCGAGTCGTTGCGGGCGGACATCGTGATCACCAGCTGGTCGGTCGCGTCGATCGCAGCCTGCCAGTTCTGGGCGCGTACGTTGTTGCCGGTGTCCACGATGATCAGCTTGTAGAACCGGCTGACCACCTCGCGGATGTCCCGGAACGCGTTCGCGGTGAGCATCTCGCCCGCGGTCGCCGACTCGTCGGAGGCGAGCACGTCGAACATCGCCTCGCCCTGGGACCGTACGTACTGCGACAGGTCACCGACCCGGCCGGTCGGCCCCCGGAAGTGGTCGAGATCGCGCAGCATGTCCCGCACCGTGCGGTGGTGGAAGTCCTGCTGGGCGCGCATCCCCAGGGTGCCCTGGGTCTCGTTGTTGTCCCACGCGAGCACGTACCCGCCGCGCTTCTGGCCGAACGTCATCGCGATCATCAGCACCGCGACCGTCTTGCCGGCGCCGCCCTTCGGGTTGACCACGGTCACCTGCCGCAGCCCGCCGAAGTTGCGGCGTACCACCTCGATGGAGTTGATGTACTCCTGCTCCTTGCGGCCGGGTGACATCCGTACCAGACCGAGGGTGCTCTTGCGCAGCACCGACCGCACGCCCATCTGCGCGACCGGGTCCGGCGGCTTCACCGCACGCCGCTTGGCGAACTCGTCCGCTGTCGGCGCCTGCCCCCCTTCCGGATAACCCTGCTGGGGTACGGGGAACTCGGTGGTGTGTGGACCCGCGGCGACGGGCAGGTTGTCGTGGAATCCCGGCGGCGGCCCCTCGTGGAAGCCCGGTGGTGGCGGCCCCTCGTGGAAGCCGGGCGGCGGCGGTCCTTCGTGGAAGCCTGGCGGCGGTGCGTCGTGGAAGCCTGGGGGTGGGGCTTCCTGGGGGCCGGGTGGCGGCGCGGGCAGGCGGTAGCCCGTAGGCGGGGGCGGCTGGCCGATGGGCGGACCGGGATACGGCGTCGCCCCGGGCGGCGGTTGCGCGGGTCCGGGC
>JBOGDG010000485.1:0-2986 GCA_050701655.1 Micromonosporaceae bacterium | reverse complement strand
GTCGGTTACCGGCTCGCCCATCGGATCCGGGTGCAGCTCTTCGCCGCTGAGATACATCCCGAGCGTCGGCAGGTCGGCGTGGCGCCAGTCCACGTCGGTCATCTCGTGGCCGTCCGGGCGGAACCAGGCGAGGTCCTTGCGCTGCCGTCCGGCTCCGGCGGCGCCCCGGAAGAAGCTGCGCTGCCGCAGCACCGGCGAGCCGTGGCGCAGCGCCAGCAGCCGGCGTACGAACCCCAGCAGCCGCTCCGCGTCCGGCCCGAGCGACCAGTCCAACCAGGACAGTTCGTTGTCCTGGCAGTACGGGTTGTTGTTGCCGCCCTGGGTGCGCAGCAGCTCGTCGCCGGCCACCAGCATCGGCACGCCGGTGGACAGCAGCAGTGTGCTGAGCAGGTTGCGCACCTGCCGCCGCCGCGCCGTCGCGATCTCCGGGTCGTCGGTGGGTCCCTCCACCCCGAAGTGGTACGCGCGGTTGTCGTCGGTGCCGTCGTGATTGTCCTCGCCGTTGGCCTCGTTGTGTTTGTGCTGGTACGAGACCAGATCCCGCATCGTGAAGCCGTCGTGCGCGGTGACGAAGTTGATCGAGGCGAACGGTTTGCGGCCGTCGTCGGCGTACATGTCGGCGGAGCCGGAGAGCCGCGCGCCCAGCTCGTGGAGGCCGTGCGACGCGCCCCGCCAGAAATCCCGTACGGAGTCCCGGAACCGGCCGTTCCACTCCGTCCACAGTGGAGGAAACTCGCCGACCTGGTAGCCGCCCTCGCCGAGGTCCCACGGCTCGGCGATCAGCTTGGCCTGGCTCACGATCGGGTCCTGGTGCACCACGGCCATGAAGCTCGACAGCTGGTCGACGTCGTGCAGCGACCGGGCCAGCGCGCTCGCCAGGTCGAACCGGAACCCGTCCACCCCCAGCTCGGTGACCCAGTAGCGCAGCGAGTCCATCACCATCTGCAGCGCGTGGAACTGCCGCAGGTCGAGGGTGTTGCCGCAGCCGGTGTAGTCCCGGTAGCGGGCCTTCTCGTCCGGCTCCAGACGGTAGTACGCCTCGTTGTCGATCCCCTTGAACGCCAGCATCGGCCCTTCCGGGCCACCCTCGGCGGTGTGGTTGTAGACCACGTCGAGGATCACCTCGATGCCGGCGGCGTGCAGTGCGCGTACCATCTCGCGGAACTCGGTGACCTGCTGCCCCGCGTCGCCCGACGCGCTGTAGCGGGCGTCCGGTGCGAAGTACCCCAGCGAGTTGTAGCCCCAGTAGTTGCTCAGCCCACGGCTCGCCACCGCGGGCTCGGTGACGCTGTGGTGGATCGGCAGCAGCTCCACGGCGGTGACCCCGAGCTTGACCAGGTGCTCGATCGCGGCGGGATGGGCCATCCCGGCGTACGTGCCGCGCAGCTCCTCGGGGATCTCCGGGTGCCGCTGGGTGAACCCCCGTACGTGCACCTCGTAGATCACGGTGTCGGCCCACGGGGTACGCGGCCCTGGCGGCAGCGGGGCGGCGGCCGGCGCCACCACGATCGAGCGGGGTACGTACGGCGCCGAGTCCCGGCGGTCCGGCCCGCCGTCGGGGCCGGCGGCGTAGATCGCGTCGTGGTATGTGACCGCGCCGGCGTACGCCCGGGCATAGGGGTCGACCAGCAACTTCGCCGGGTTGAACCGGTGCCCGTCCGCCGGGCGCCACGGGCCGTGCACCCGGTAGCCGTACCGCTGGCCCGGTCGTACCCCCGGGACGAACCCGTGCCAGACGTGGTACGTGTGCTCGGTCAGCCAGTGGATCCGCTGCTCGCCGTGCTGGTCGGCAGAGTCATGGTCGGCGGAGCCGAACAGACACAGCTCGACCGCCTCCGCGGCGGAGCTCCACAGCGCGAAGTTGACCCCGTCATCGGTGACAGTCGCCCCCAGCGGGTACGGGCTGCCGGGCCGTACGACGGGTCCATTCATCGCCAGATGCTATGCCACGTCTCGTCGGTGGATCGACCACGACGCGACCGCCAACGCCAGCGCCACCAGCGCACCCAGCACCGCCAGCGCCCAGGGCCACGTGATCAGCAGCTCGTACGGGTCGCACTCCATGCTGTAGCAGCCCTCGTAGTCGGTGACCGTGATCTTCTTGGTCAGCCACGCGGCGACGTACGTGGAGAGCATGAACCGTTCGGGGGCGAGCACCTGCAGCCCGTACATCACCATCCGGCCGCCTAGCTCCCACACCACCAGATAGCCGATCAGCAGCCCCAGCGCGGCGGCGGTACGCCGTCCCAGCGAGGCGACCGACATCCCGATCACGGCGGTGATCATGGCGAGCCCGATCGACCGTACGCCGTCCCATCCCAGCGAGATCCAGAACTCGGGTGTAAGGAAGCCGAACACGCCCCGGACGCTGGCGACGAACCAGATGGTGCCGACCCAGGCGGCGCCCACCACCAACCCGGCGAAGGCCAGGGTGAGCAGCATCGCCCCGACCTTCGCGAGCAGCACCCGTACCCGACGGGTGCGCCACAGCAGCAGATTCGCCATGCCGCCGGAGGACCACTCGGCGCCGATGAACGAGGCCCCGACCAGGAAGCCGACCAGCGCCAGCAGGCCACCGAAGCCGAGCATCAGGTCCGGCATCTGCTCCCGGAAGCTGAGTACGTAGTCCAGGTAGTGCGAGGCGTCGATGCGGTCGCAGTCCCACCGCTCCGACTCCGGTACGTGCTCCTGGGCGGCGAGGCACTCCTGTCGGTCCGAGGCCGCCTGAGCCTCCGCCTGCCGCAGGTCCTGGGCGGTGGGCCGGTGGGTGTTGTACGCGACGACCACCGCGATCACGCCGAGGGCGAGCACCAGCGACACGAACATCACCTTGGCGAACCGGCGGCCGAACAGCCGGGCCAGCTCGGCGCGAAGCAACCTCATCGCGTCTCTCCCTCGGTGCTGGTCGGCTCGGTGGGCGTCGGCGCCGGCTCGGTGCCGCCCGGCTCAGCGGGGGTCGACTCAGTCGCCTCACCGGGGTCGGGAC
>JBOGDG010000484.1:0-2990 GCA_050701655.1 Micromonosporaceae bacterium | reverse complement strand
GTGCTGGACACGATCGCGGCGAACCCGTTGGCGCGCTTCGTCGCGGTGACCGTCGCCGAGCGGGTCCCCGGTGGGGCGCCGAAGGGGATCCACGACCCGGCGCTGTTCGTACCGCCGTCGCTGGTGGTCGACGAATGCGCCCGGCACGGCGTCGACCTGGCGGTACGCGGTCTGCGGCCCCACGTACGGCGGTTCGCCCGCTGGCTGATAACCCGCGACGGCGTCGTACCGATGGTCCCGACCTTCTCCACCGCGATCCTCTACCAGGGCTCGGGCCGCAAACGGCCCGCCCCATGAGGTCGCGCCAGTGACACCGCCCGGTGCCGGCAGCGCGGGGATCACGGGGTTCGGGCTCCGGTTCCCGCCAGCGATGGGGCAGCAGGAGCTGTGGGACGGCTTCTTCGACGCGCACTTCGGCGGCTCCCGGCGGGCCCGGGCACTGTTCCTGCGGGCCGGCGCGCAGACCAGGCACGGCGTGGCGAACCCGCTGGTAGAGGACGTCACCGGCTGGTCCACCGGACGCCGGATGCGCCGGTACGCCACCGAAGCCCTGCCGCTCGGCAAGGATGCCGTGGCGGCCGCGCTGGACGACGCCGGGCTGCTCGCCACCGACATCGGGCTGCTCGCGGTCTGTTCCTGCACCGGGTACGCCACCCCCGGGCTGGACGTGCTGCTGGCCCGCGATCTCGGGATGCCGCCCGAGGTACGCCGGCTCTCCATCGGGCACATGGGCTGCTACGCGGCGTTGCCCGGGCTGGCCGCCGTGGCCGACTACGTCAACGCGCACGGCCGGCCCGCCGTACTGCTCTGTGTCGAGCTGACCAGCCTGCACATCCAGCCGCCGACCGACGACCTGGACCAGGTGGTCTCGCACGCGCTGTTCAGCGACGCCGCCGCGGCGGTGGTGGTCGCCCCGGACGATGGCCTGCGGGTGCTGGACGTGGCGTGCCGTACCGACTTCGCCACCGCCGACCACATGAGCTGGGAGGTGACCGACCTCGGGTTCCGGATGGGGCTTTCGCCGCGGGTGCCGCAGGTGCTGGCCGGCCAGCTGGAGACCACGGTGGCCGACCTGTTACGCCCGCACGGCCTCACGTTCTCCGACGTCGCCGGCTGGGCGGTGCACCCGGGCGGCCCCCGGATCCTGGACGTGACCCGGCAGGCGCTCCGGCTGCCCACCGACGCGCTCGGGGCCTCCCGCCAGGTGCTGGCGCAGCACGGCAACTGTTCCTCCGCCACGGTGTTGGTAGTGCTTCGCGAGGTGCTCCGGGGTGCTCCGGGCGGTGCCCCTCTGGTGGCGATGGCGTTCGGCCCCGGCCTGACGTTGTACGCCGCCCTGCTCCGTACCGCCGGCTAGCTCAGCCTTGTGGGCACCGTCGCAAGGTGGCCAGCCAAGCGGGGGGCTGGGTCGGGGTCAGCCCAGGCGGCGGGCGACGGCGGCGAACTCCTCCGCGGACTGCACGTCGTTCAGCACGTGCGTCATCGAGCCGGCTCCGTTCACCAGCACCACCACCGCCGTGCCGGTACGGGGCGCCCGGTCCGGCACCGCCGTACGGGCCACCACGCCGCGCGGGTCGGCGAGGCTGCGTACCGCGTCGGGGTCGTCGCCTTCCACCACCGGCGGCAACGCGGGCGCGCCGGGCTGGCCGACCACCGCGAGCGTGAGCCGCTCCTGCCGGGCGATCACCGCGGTCTCCGCGATCAGGTTGGTGCAGGTGCACTTCCCGACGGCGAGGATCACCACGGGGCGCAGCTCACGGAGCCGTACCGAGGTGCCGTCGGAGTCGGCCAGCGTCAGCTCCGGCAGCTGCTGCCCGACGCTCGGCGCCCGTGCCTCCCCGCTGTCCCGGCCGGCCGGCTGGTACGGCCAGAATCCGCCGAACAGGCTGGTCATCGCCAACGTCATCGCCAGCGCGACGATGAACAGCGGACCCACCACACCGGGGCCGTCGGAGGAGTCGCCACCGCCGAGCCATCGAGTCCAACGCCGGTGCCGCCGCTCGGCGCGCAGCTCGTGGCGTACCTGTTCGGCTTCGGCGCTGAGCTCGGAGATGTCGTCGGGGATGACCACCTCACCCCAGGGGCTCGGCACCGGCTCGGGCGGGCTCGTGACGCCATCCGGCTTGCGGCTGTCGTCGTCCGCGCTACGAGTACCCATACCGACCTCCTAGGCACCACCTTTACTTTCCCGCAACGCGCCCGCTCACACCAGTGCGCAGAAGATTTGTGGCGGTGGAACCCACCAAGACCCAGCCCGATCACCGCCCGCCGCCCGATAGGCGATCAGGCGGTGGACGCGCAGCCGCGCCTGGCGCCGTGATCCCGCGGCAGAGCGCCCACCGCCTGATCCACTATGCGGGCGCGTACCCGCGAAGCGTCACAGCGAGAACACAATGCGTTGGTACGGCTACGCGGAATCAGACGGCCGCGTGGTTTGTCAAGCTGGCACGACCGCCTCACATGGCCCCTGACCAGCGGTTTTGCGTTCCTACGGCCTCGTCGGCGGAATCCCTCGCATGTTAAACTGGGCACAGCGAAAGGGGTTTCGAACCTATGGGTTTCAGTGTCGGCGAGACCGTTGTCTACCCCCACCACGGGGCCGCACTTATCGAGGCTATCGAGACCCGCACCATCAAGGGCGAGGAGAAGGAGTATCTCGTCCTCAAGGTTGCCCAGGGCGACCTTACGGTGCGGGTGCCTGCTGAAAACGCAGAGATCGTCGGTGTCCGCGAAGTGGTTGGCGAAGAGGGCCTCAACGAGGTCTTCGACGTGCTCCGTGCACCTCACACCGAAGAGCCCACCAACTGGTCTCGGCGGTACAAGGCCAACTTGGAGAAACTAGCGTCCGGCAACCCGCTGAAGGTCGCGGAGGTGGTACGCGACCTGTGGCGGCGTGAGCGGGAGCGCGGCCTGTCCGCCGGCGAGAAGCGCATGCTGGCCAAGGCTCGCGACATCCTGGTCGGCGAGGTCGCGCTAGCGGAGAAGAGCAC
>JBOGDG010000483.1:0-3004 GCA_050701655.1 Micromonosporaceae bacterium | reverse complement strand
GGTCGCCCCGCTGCTGCGCTGAACCGCAGCCCCGCAGCCCCGCAGCCCCGCTGCTGCGCTGACCGCAGGCCCGCTGCTGCGCTGAACCGCGCGGCTCAGCGCGCCCGGTGGTACGTCGCGATGATCACGCCGGTGGTGGTCGGGACGCTGTCGACTAGGGTCAGTGCCCGGTGCGGCGCGTCGTCGCCGAACAGCCGGCGCCCGGAGCCGAGCACCACCGGGTGGATCGACAGCACGTACTCGTCGACCAGGTCGGCGGCCGCCAGGGAGTTGACCAGCTCGCCGCTGCCGATGATCCCCAGGTCCAGGCCGGAGCTCCGCTTCAGCTCCGCCACCGCGGCGACATCGGACAGCAGGGTGGAGTTCTGCCACGGCAGCGGCTCGGTCAGGGTGGTCGACACGACGTACTTGGGGGTCTTGTTCAGCACCTCGGTGAACGGGTTGTCTGTCTGGTGCGGCCAGAACGAGTAGAACTGGTCGTACGTACGCCGGCCGAAGAGCAGGTCGGTGGTGCCGAACCCCTTCGACATCTCCCGCATCATCACCTCGTCGTGGTACGGCAACGCCCAGCCGCCCTGGGTGAAGCCGTCGCGGGTGTCCTCCTCAGCCCCGCCGGGCGCCTGCATCACGCCGTCGAGGGTCACGTTGTTGATAACGGTGATCGTGCGCATCGCTCGCTCACTCCTCGGGTACGCCGGCGGCCTCCGTACCGCCGTCTCACCCTCTACACGAACGCCGCCGCGTCAGATCGACGCCTTTGCCGCGAGGTTTGTGGTCGTATCGCTGTCTCTCGTGCCGGGAGGCAGCAGTTCGACCACAGACCCCGCGCTCCGGCGGGCGGCGGGAAACTCGGTTTGGAGTGTCGTACCGGTGGGCGAGACTGCGGGGATGCTCGCCGCCTTCGCTCGCCGCCGAGAGATCCGCTGGATGCTCACCGCCACGTTTCTCTCGGCGATCGGGCGCGGCCTCACCCTGCCGTTCCTGCTGATCTATCTGGCGGAGGTACGCGACCTGCCGCTCGCCCTGGTTGCCACCTCACCGCCGAGCAGGACGGAAGAGCATTCGCCGGTACGCCGCCCGCCGCAGACCGGGACCGGGAGCCGAGCCCCAGCGGCGTGCGCTAGACCCCGGCTTCGAGTCGTTCCTTCAGGTGCCGGTAGCTGAGTGGGGCGCCCTTGCGCGCCATCCGGGTCACCAGCGGCACCAGGGGCCTGCCGATGCCGTGCCCCTCGAAGTCCAGTGAGAAGGTGACCTTCGAGTGGGCGCCGTCGTCGAGCGGCGCGACGGTGATGCTCGCGGACGGCCGGAGGGGTCCGTCGACTCCGCGTGCGGCCCAGTGCCGGGGCGGGTCGACCTCGATTATCTCCTGCGTCATGGTGCGCTGTGACGGCCCGATCCGCCGCGTGGTGGTGAACTGCGTACCCACGTCGGCGGGGCTGTCGCCCTCCATCCGTACGCTCACCACGTCGTACTGCCACTCGCTGAACCGGGTCGGGTCGGTGGCGTACGCGTAGACCTCTTCCGGCGGCCGGTCGATCTGGATGTCGGACACGATCGGTGGCATGGCCGCGCCTCCTTCCGATATCCCGTACCCGGATTATCCCGCGCGGGCTTCGGTGCCCGTACCAGAAAATTCTCTTCGCTCTCCGCGTGCCGGGATGGCAGTCGGTCAGGCGCACCTGTATGAGTACGTATGGCAGCGAATCACCTCTTGGGGAGATCTCGGATCGTGATCGTCCCCGCAGGTCGTCTTAAGGATCGACCGCCTAGGCTGCCGGCACTGGGCACAGTCGTGCCCACTGGGAGGCACGGATTCACGGAGGTCCTTGAGGTGTCAGCAGGTAGTTCGCCGGGTAGGCGGCTGCGCCGGCCGAGGATGGTCGGGCTCGCTGCCGCGGCCGTCGTCGCCGTCGGTGTCGCCGCGTCCGGGTACGCGTTCGCGGAAGTGGAAGGCGGGTCCGACTCGGGCTCGTCCGGTACGTACATCGTCCAGCTCGCCGGCGACCCGGTCGCCTCGTACGACGGCGGGGTGAGCGGCTTCGACGCCACCAAGCCGAAGGCCGGTGAGAAGGTCGACCTGCGCAGCGAGGACGCGCGGGCGTACCGGGGTCACCTGGCGAAGCAGCACAGGGATGTCCTGGCCAAGGTGCCGGGCGCCAAGAAGGTCTACGACTACGACGTCGCGTTCAACGGGTTCTCGGCGCGGATGACCGGCGCTCAGGCCGAGAAGCTCTCCCGTACCCGCGGCGTGGTGAGCGTGTCGAAGAACGAGATCCTGCACCTCGACACCGTCTCCACCCCCGACTTCCTCGGGCTGACCGGCCGCAAGGGTGTGTGGAACAAGAAGTTCAAGGGCTCCGCGCGGGCGGGTGAGGGCGTCATCGTCGGCGTCGTCGACTCCGGTGTCGCCGCGGACAACCCGAGCTTCGGCCCGCTGGCCGAGCCGCGTCCCGACCAGGACATCATCGACGCGAAGTGGAAGGGTGCCTGCAACAGCGGCACCGAGGCGCCGGTGGAGTGCAACAACAAGGTGATCGGCGCGCAGTACTACCACGCCGGCGTCACCCCGGTCGAGGACGAGTACCTCTCGCCGCGTGACTTCGGCGGCCACGGCTCGCACACCGCGAGCACCGCGGCCGGCAACCACGGCGTGGAGGTCGTACACGGCGGCGCAGCCCTGGGCAAGATCTCCGGCATGGCGCCCGCCGCCCGGCTCGCCATCTACAAGATCTGCTGGATCGTCAACGAGGCCGGCGACGACTCCTGCGCCACCAGCGACAGCGTCGCCGCCATCAACCGGGCGGTCGCCGACGGCGTGGACGTGATCAACTACTCGATCTCCGGGTCGCGTACCAGCATCGTCAACCCGGTCGAGGTCGCGTTCTACAACGCCGCTCGGGCGGGCGTCTTCGTCGCCGCCTCCGCCGGCAACAGCGGCCCCGGCTCGACCGTGGCGCACAACGCTCCGTGGCAGACCACCGTCGCCGCCAGCACCCACGACCGG
>JBOGDG010000482.1:0-3025 GCA_050701655.1 Micromonosporaceae bacterium | reverse complement strand
CGTGAGCTACCGCGCCGGCTTCAACTGGTAGTCGTACCGGCCGGCGGGCCCGCGCCGTCACCCCGGCGCGGGCCCGTGGTCGCGACATCGCGTGCCGCCTCGTGCGCTGTCGGTGCCGGCTGGTAAGAAAGGCGCATGACACCCTCCGGGGACGCCGACGAAGTCGTCCGGATCTGCCGCGACCTGATCCGGATCGACACCACCAACACCGGTGACACCACCACCGACAAGGGGGAGCGGGCCGCCGCGGAGTACGTCGCGGCCCAGCTCGCCGAGGTCGGCCTGGAGCCGGTGATGCACGAGAGCGCCCCGGGCCGCACCAGCGTGGTGGCCCGGTTCCCCGGCGCCGACCCCAGCCGGGACGCGCTGTTGATCCACGGGCACCTCGACGTCGTACCGGCCGAGCCGAGCGAGTGGAGCGTGCACCCGTTCTCCGGCGAGCTCCGCGACGGGTACCTGTGGGGCCGCGGCGCGGTCGACATGAAGGACTTCGACGCGATGACCCTGGCGCTGGTACGCCGGTGGCGTCGCGAGGGCAGGGTGCCGCCGCGCGACCTGGTGCTGGCGTTCCTCGCCGACGAGGAGGCCGGCGGCCGGTACGGCGCCCACCACCTGGTCGACCACCGACCGGAGCTGTTCGAGGGAGTCACCGAGGCGATCGGCGAGGTCGGCGGCTTCTCCGTCACGGTCAGCAACGACCTGCGGCTGTACCTGATCGAGACCGCGCAGAAGGGGATCAGCTGGATCCGGCTGACCGCCACCGGGCGCCCGGGCCACGGCTCGATGGTGCACGAGGACAACGCGGTCACCCGGCTCTGCGACGCGGTGGCCCGCCTCGGTCAGCACCGGTTCCCGATCGAGGTGACGCCGACCGTACGGGTCTTCCTGGAGCAGGTCTGCGAGGCGCTCGGCATCGAGCTGGATCTGGACAACCCGGAGCTGGCGGTGGCGAAGCTGGGCCCGATCGCGCGGATCATCGGGGCGACGCTGCGCAACACGGTCAACCCCACCATGCTGCAGGCCGGCTACAAGGCCAACGTGATCCCGAGCCGCGCCACCGGGATCGTCGACGGGCGTACCCTTCCGGGTCGCGAGGCCGGCTTCCTGGAGCAGATCCAGGAGTTGATCGGCCCCGACGTGACCGCCGAGTTCGTGGAGCACCAGCCGGCGCTGGAGACCAGCTTCGACGGTGCGCTGGTGGACGCGATGGCCGCGTCGCTGCGGGAGGTCGACCCGGCGGCACGTCCCGTGCCGTACATGCTTTCCGGGGGTACGGATGCCAAGGCGTTCTCCCGGCTGGGGATCCGCTGCTTCGGCTTCGCGCCGCTGAAGCTGCCCCCGGATCTTGACTTCGCCGCGCTTTTCCACGGCATTGACGAGCGGGTGCCGGTCGACGGCCTGCGTTTCGGTGTCGCCGTACTCGACCGCTTCCTGTCACGCTGCTGATCTGCCCGACCCGACTCTGCGGAGGCCCGATGTCCGACAACCATGCCGCCCTCGATGCCGCGCTCGAGCAGGCGGTGCAGGCGGCACGAGCCCACCTCGCCGCGGTCAAGACCGCCGACGGCCGGATCGACGACGACGAGGTGTGGCAGCGTTTCGTCGCGTTCAACAACGCCTCGTCGGCGTACGACGAGCTGTTGATGGACACCTTCGGGGAGGTGACCCCGTGGGACGTCGAGGCGATCGACCCGGAGCATGCCGACGAGCAGTACGGCATCGGGCTGGGCGGGGTGGACGGCAGCGAGCCGATGGACTCCGAGCCGGTCACCGTCTCGGTACGCCAGCGCCGCGACTACCTGGTCCCCAGCATCGCCGCGCTGCTGCGGGTGGCGGAGGCGGCACGGCGCGCTCTGCCGGCGGGGCACCCGGGCGTGGAGCCGGCCGGGGGTGAGGAGCGGGGTGCGGTGGAGGCGGTGCAGGAGCTGCTCGCCGCCGGCGACGGTTCACTGGCGTCGCTGGACATCCCCGAGCTGGAGCCGCTCGCCGGGGTGACGGTCTTCGGCGAGGTCACTGACACGCTCGACGTGGACGCGCTGATGGCCGACGACGCGGATCCGCAGGCGCCGTTCGAGCTCACCGAGTCGATGAGTCGGCTGCGGCAGATCACCGAGGCGCCGTACGGGCCCGACGACGAGGGTCAGTAGGACAGGCCGGGCAGCGGCTGGGGGGTACGGCGACGACGCAGCATCACCTGGCGGGAGCCGTCGGCGTACAGCCGGACCCGGGCCAGCTCCCACCCGGCGAACTCGGCCGCGATAGCCAGCTGCGCCTGTGCGGACGTCCGGTCGACGTTGGCGGGCAGGCGCAGCGGTGCGTACTCGTAGTCAGGCGGCACAGAGTGCATACTGCCTAACCGGAGATGGATTGCACCACCCCTTCGGCTTGCCCCGCCACATACAGATCACCGGTTTCGGGGTCTACCGCCACGCTGTTCGGCTGCCGTACGGTCGGGTGCCGGGCCACCTCTTTCGGGGCGCCGCCGGACAGGTCGAAGCCGACCACCTGGTTCTTCGCGGTCAACGTCACCCAGACCACGTTGCGCTCCGGGTCGTACGCCATCCCGTACGGGGAGCCGGCCACCGGGTACCGCTGCCGCAGGTAGAGCGGGCCGGTGCTGAACACCAGCAGTTCCCCGTCGCGGGTGTCGGCCACCACGAAGCGGCCCTGCGCGTCGGCGATCAAGTGCAGCGCGCCGTTGCCTGCGCGCAGCGCCTCCTCCTGCTCGCCCGTCGACGCGCGGAACACCGTCAGCGAGGTCGCCTCGGCGTCGATCACTCCGAGCCGGTCCCCGGCGGCGGCGATCCCGTCCGGCTGCCCCCTGGTACGGATGGTGCGACGCAGTTCGCCGTCCGGCGCGTACACCCCGACGTGTCCCTCCCGGGGGAAGCTGACCGCGGTGGCGCCGTCGGGCAGCAGCGCCAATCCGTGTCCGGTCGGTGACCACGTGACCCGCGACTCGTCACCCTTCGGCGGTACGGTGACCAGCTCCCGGCCCGCCACCACCCGGAAGCCGCCCTTGGGC
>JBOGDG010000481.1:0-3033 GCA_050701655.1 Micromonosporaceae bacterium | reverse complement strand
CAGCTCCTCGACCACCTCCTTGAAGGTGGGGAGCATGCCGGCGTGGTGGGCGGCGAGGCCGCGTTCCAGGCCGTCCAGCCAGTCCCAGTAGCCGAGCACCTGCAGATCGTCGGCGGCGATGTGCGCGGTGCTGCGTTCGGCGATGCCGCGGATCTGCTCCCGCTCGTCGGGGCTGGTCAGCCGCAGCCCCGCGGCCAGGCACTGGGTGACCGCGGCGTCGCAGCCGGCCCGGCTGAAGATGAACACGATCGCGGGCAGCAGCCCGTCGCGGTCCAGCCGGTCGACGACTTCGAACCGGGCCGGCGGCTGCCAGCGGCGTCCCCGCCGGCCACGCGGGCCGCCCGGGTCGTAGCCGAGCCGGCGGGTCATCTCCCGGCTGTAGCGCAGCAGCTCCGGGTGCACCTCGTGCTTGGAGGCCGCTTCCGGGTCGTGGAACAGGTCGAAGAGTCGTTTGCCGACCAGCATGTGCTGCCACAGTGGCACCGGCCGGTGCTCGTCGACGATGACCTCGGTGTGACCCCGTACGGTGACCAGCCAGTCGGCGAACTCCTCCGCGTTGGACACCGTGGCCGACAGCGAGACCAGGTTGACCGACTCGGGAAGGTGGATGATCACCTCTTCCCAGACGGCGCCGCGGAACCGGTCGGCGAGGTAGTGCACCTCGTCCATCACCACGTACCCGAGCCCGTCGAGGGTGGGCGAGCCGGCGTACAGCATGTTGCGCAGCACCTCGGTGGTCATCACCACCACGGGCGCGTCGCCGTTGATCGCGTTGTCGCCGGTGAGCAGCCCGACCCGCTCCGGGCCGTGGACGCGCTGCAGGTCGGCGTACTTCTGGTTGGAGAGGGCCTTGATCGGCGTGGTGTAGAAACACTTCCGGCCCTTGGCCAGCGCCAGGTGCACGGCGAACTCCCCCACCACCGTCTTGCCGGCCCCGGTGGGCGCGCACACCAGTACGCCGCTGCCCTCTTCCAGGGCCTCGCAGGCGTCGCGTTGGAACCGGTCGAGGGTGAACGGCACCCCGGCGGTGAACTCGTTCAGGGCGGGGGACTCGGCCCGCCGACGGGCCGCGGAGTACCGCTCGGCGGGACTATTCATGACCACAAGGCTATGCGAGTGGTACGGAAACGGCCGTTCGGTATGGTGCCCGGCGTGCCGACTCCCTCACCTCGCCCCGTTGACGCCGTCCTCTTCGACTTCCATGGCACCCTCGCTCAGTCCGAACCCGCCGAGCGGCGGGTCTCGCTCGCAGCCGCCGCCTGCGGCGTGTTGCTCGACATTCCCCGACTCATGCGGTTAGCCGTGGCGGTACGCGACGCCGGGCTCGCCGGTGGTTTCGGATGCCCACCCTCGGTCCCGGCGTCGGTGGTCCGCGCCTGGGAAAACCGTGACCTCTCCGCGGAGGACCACCGCGCCGCCTACGTCGGGATCGCCGACACCGTGCACTCGGGCATCGCCGGGCTCTCCGAGGCGATGTACGACCGGCTCGTTGATCCGGACGGCTGGGTGGCGTACCCGGACGCCGTACCGACGTTGCAGGCGCTGCGCGACCGGGGGATCCCGACGGCGCTGGTCAGCAACATCGGCTTCGACGTACGCCCGGTCGCCAAGCAGCTCGGGTTCGCCGACCTGATCGACACCTGGGTGCTCTCGTACGAGGTCGGGGTCTGCAAGCCGGACCCGACGATCTTCCGGCACGCCTGCGCCCAGCTGGGGGTGTCACCGCAGCGCAGCCTGATGGTGGGCGACACCGCGGCCGACGCGGGCGCGGGGGCGGCCGGCTGCACCGTACTGGTGTTGCCGGCATCGCCGCCCGGTGCCCTGCACGGGCTGGGCGGCGTGGTGCGGCTGGTCTGACGCCGGGCTCCGCCAACCTGGCCCGCTATGGCTGGGCCCCGCCGCGACGGCATGTTTCGCAAGGGGCCTGCCGAAGCATGCGCGCTGCGGCGGGCCCGCGAAGCATGCGCGCTGCGGCTATCGTGATCCGCTGATCCGACGCGGCGAACGGGAGGAGCTGGCGTTGGTCGAGATCGAGGTACGCAGCCGGATCCCCGGGAGCGACGCGATACCCGACGTGCTGGTCGAGCTGGCCAGCGAACAGACCACCGTACGAGAGCTGATCCGCCGCGCGGTCGAGGGGCAGATCGGTACGCTGCGCGTCGATCAGCAGCGGTGCCGCCGGATGCTCGACCGCCAGTACCTCTCGCCCGGGGAGATCCGGGAGCAGGCCGCGGCGGGTGCGGTCCGGATGCCGGTACGGGACGCGCCTCCCGAGGTCGATGCCGAGGTGGCGCGAGCGGTGAAGGCGTTCGAACGGGGTGCGTTCACGATCTTCGTCGGTGGCCGTCAGGTCGAGCGGCTCGACGAGCAGGTGGTGCTGCGGCTCGGCGAGCCGGTGGTGTTCCTGCGGCTGGTCGCGCTGGTCGGGGGCTGATCGCGATGACAGAGCACACCTGGCCGCCGGACTACGCCGAGCTGCACCGGCTGGCCGCCGAGGCGGAGAAACTCGCCCAGTCGGACGACCGTACGGGGCTGCGCCGACTGGCCCGCGAGGTGAACATACAGTTCGCCGTGCACGGGCTCCACCGGTGGTCGAGTGACCCGGAGCTGGAGCAGATCGTCGACACGCTCGACGCCGCCTACGATCACGCGTTTCCGGTACGCGACCGCACGGACCCGTACGACGCGATGGACGTACCGTGGGCGACCGAGTCCCGGATCGCGCTGCTCAACGTGCTGCTGACCGGGGATCCCCGAGGTTTCTCGCCCCCGCTGGAGCCGCTCGCGGAGCAGGCGCTGGGCGAGCGCGACGTACCCCGGCTACGCCGTCTGGCGGAGACCCCTGTGGGCGGCCTCTCGCGCGAGACCCTGGTACGGATCCTCGACCCCCTGTACGCGGAGCGGGCGCTGGACGCCGAGGTGATCGAGGCGGTGTTCACCAACGACCGGTGGATCGGCTACCCGATCCGCGGGCGTGACACCAGCGACAACGTGGTCGCCGAGCCGGCCGCGTGTGCCGGGTTCGTGCACGAC
>JBOGDG010000480.1:0-3039 GCA_050701655.1 Micromonosporaceae bacterium | reverse complement strand
GGGGCGGTGGCCGTACCGGCGGCGGCCGGCTTCTCGGTACGGCCGTCACCGCCGCTCGGCCGGTAGTCCGCGAAGAAGTCGTGCCAGGCGGGGTCCACCGTCGACGGATCGGTCAGGTACCGCTGGTACATGTCCTCGACGATCCACTCGTTCGGTCCGAATTCCGCGAGCACATCGGAGCTGGATTTGGGGTTGTTCTGTGTTGACACGACCTTGATCGCCTCTTCCACCGGGAATGCGTTTACTGACGCGCGCAGGGGACACCGACGTCCGGCGTCCCAGGCTACGCGTACGGTTTCGTACCGGCCCACCCAACTCGCTCGGTTGTGGCGTGGTACGCGTCGCCGTCAGCCGATGCCGCTCGGCCCCAGCCTCAGCCTCGGCCCCAGCCTCAGCCTATGTTCGCTTGGCGTCAGCCGATGTCGCGCCGCTGCGTGATCAGGGTGCCGACCACGCCGGCCAGTACGCCGTACCCGACGAGCACGACCGCCCCCACCCAGCGTGGCGGCATCTGGACCCAGTCGATGCCGGTGACCATCAGATCCGAGGCGGTCGACGGCAGCAGCACCGCGAGATCGGTCAGCCACTCGGCCTCGATGTACTGCGACAGCCCGTACAGCACCCCGAGCCCGATGGCGCCGCTGAGCACGTACACCGCGACCGCCACGATCACGGTCGCCAGCTGGCTGCGGATCAGCGTGCCGAGCCCGATCCCGAAGACCGCCCACAGCGCGTACGCCAGCAGGTTCAGCCCGATAGCGGCCAGCACCTTCGGCTGGCCGAGCTGGGGTCCGACGTCGGCGTTGGAGAGGAAGATCACGCCGCCGATCACGTCGACCAGCGTCGCCACCGCCCAGAACAGCGCGCCGATCCCGAGCGCGGTGACCAGTTTCGCGACCACCACGTTGGCGCGCCGGGGAGTGGTCAGGAACGTGGCGCTGGCGGTCTGGTGGGCGTACTCGTTGGTCATCAGCAGGCTGCCGAGCAGCAGCGCGAACATCAGCCCGAAGAACTGGCCGGCGGTGTAGAGGTTCACCGCCGCCGTGACGCGCAGCTCGGCGGCGTCCGGCAGCGGCTCGCCGGGCGGCACCTCACCCGGCGGCGGTTGCTCGCCGGGTGGCACCTCGCCCTCCGGTGGCTGCGGCGGGTCCAGCAGGAAGCTGGCCTCGGCCATCGCCGCCAGCAGGGAGAGGGTGGTCAACCCGAGCAGCAGGACGCCGAAGATCCACCACATATTGGTGGTACGGAGTTTCCGCAGCTCACTGCGTACCAGGTTCATCGGATCTCCGCCTTCTGGCTGGTGAGCTCCAGGAACACGTGCTCCAGATCGGGGCGTTCGGCGACCAGCTCGTGCAGCTCCACCCCCGCGGCCAGCGCGGCCCGGCCCACCGCCGGGGCGTCGGCGCCGGTGACGTACAGAAGATCAGGACCCTGCCGGTGTACGGCGGTGCCGTTCTCCGACAGCGCGGCGGTGAGCTGCTCGGCGGCGGGGGTACGGACCCGGATCCGGTGCTGCGCCAGCGAGTCGATCACCGTGTTGACCGGCCCCTGGGTGACCAGCCGCCCGTTGGCGATGATCAGTACGTCGTCGGCCAGCTGCTGCACCTCAGACAGCAGGTGACTGGAGACCAGTACGGTGCGCCCCTGGCTGGCCAGCCCGCGCAGCAGCTCGCGCATCCAGCGGATGCCGACCGGGTCCAGCCCGTTGGCGGGCTCGTCGAGGATCAGCACCCGCGGGTCGCCCAGCAGCGCCGCCGCGATCCCGAGCCGTTGGCGCATCCCGAGCGAGTAGCCGCGGAATTTCCGCTTCGCCGCCGGGGCAAGCCCGACCAGCTCCAGCACCTCGTCAACCCGGCTATCGGGCAGCCCGGCCGCGGCGGCGATCACCCGCAGGTGGTTGCGGCCGCTGCGTCCCTTGTGGGCTCCGGACGCCTCCAGGATCGCCCCGACGGTACGGGTCGGGTCGGGCAGCTCGCGGTACGGCACGCCCCCGATCGTGGCGCTGCCGGCGGTGGGCTGCACCAGGTCGAGGATCATCCGCAGCGTGGTGGTCTTGCCAGCCGCGTTCGGCCCGAGGAAGCCGGTGACCTTGCCCGGCTGGACGGTGAACGACAGATCGTCGACGGCTTTCACGTTGCGGTAGTACTTGGTCAGGCCGGTCACCGTGATCTGACCGTCGGCCATCGGACCTCCCGTTGTCGGTACGCCGAGCCGGCCCCAGCCTCGCACAGCCCGTCCACCGACCGCAGTCCATGCCAGCCGCCTCCGGACCCGCCCCGACCCGCGCCCGGCCCGTCCTTCCGCAGTCCAGCCGCCGAGCCGCCCGACCCGCGCCCAGCCTGACCCGCCGCGTCCCACATCTGCCCGAGCGAGGCGTTATCAAGCCGTCACGCTAAGTGGTGGTTTGTCGTTTCTCTAGACGGCCGGATATCCGGCATTTCCACTCGAACCCGCGAGGCGCAGATGAAGCTCAGAAGATCGGTACGCAGGACGCTGGTACGCACCATGGTCGTGGCGGCCGCCGCACTGGGCGTGGCCGCGGCGATGCCAGCGGTCGCAGGCGTACTACCGGCGGTGCCCCAGCTCGCAGTACCCGAGCCGGAGATGGTGCTGCGCGCCAACACCGACGCCTACGCGCTCACCGTACGGGCCGAGGGGGAGCCGACGCGGGCGGTGCAGTTGATCTGCGCGCCTACCGGCGGCAACCATCCCTCGCCCCGCAAGGCGTGTGAGCAGCTCGACGCGGCGAGCGGCGAGGTGGCCGCGATCCCGCCCACCGGTGGAATGTGCACCACCGAGTACCGCCCCGTAACGGTCACCGCCCGCGGCGCCTGGCGCGGCCACCCCCGCCACTACCAGCACGAATTCCCCAACCTCTGCACCGCCGTACGCGACACCGGCGGCGTCCTCTTCGACTTCTGAGAGCGTCCTCCCCCCACTTGGGGCCCGAAATGGTCGCTTGCGTGCCCGTTATGCCCGGTTCACAGCAGCCATTTGAGGCCCCCAAGTGAGAGGGGGCACGCGCCACCGGCCGTGACG
>JBOGDG010000479.1:0-3061 GCA_050701655.1 Micromonosporaceae bacterium | reverse complement strand
CGGTGCACGTACCGCTGTCCGCCGAGGCGCAGGCCGAGGCCCGGATCCTGATGCTGTCCAGCAACAACATCCTCAAGCCGGCCGACGGCAAGCCGGTGACCATGCCTACCCAGGACATGATCATCGGTCTGTACCACCTTACCCACGCGCGGGACGGCATGACCGGCGAGGGTCGGGAGTTCGCCAACGACGCCGAGGCTCAGATGGCGTACGACAACGGCGAGCTGCACATCCAGGCCCGGGTGAAGATCCGGGTCGAGGGCGTGACCGGCATCGACGTCGCCCCCGGCAAGCTCACCGAGATGCCGGAGGACTGGCAGCCGGGCGACGCCATGGTGGTGGACACCACCCTGGGCCGGGTGCTGTTCAACGAGACGCTGCCCGAGGAGTACCACTTCATCAACTACGAAGTGCGCAAGGGGCAGCTCTCCGCGATCGTCAACGACCTGGCGGAGCGGTTCGGCGGGGCGCAGTTGGCGGCGACGCTGGACGCGCTCAAGGAGGCCGGCTTCCACTGGGCCACCTGGTCGGGGATGACCATCGCGATCGAGGACGTCATCCACCCGCCGCACAAGCAGCAGATCCTGGAGCGGCACGAGAAGGACGCCGACCGGATCGACAAGCAGTACCAGCGTGGTCTGATGACCGCGGAGGAGCGGCGCGGTGAGCTGATCGAGATCTGGACCAAGGCGACGAACGAGATCGCCAAGGAGATGGAGACGGCGCTGCCGCAGACCAACCCGCTGTGGATGATGATCCACTCGGGCGCCCGGGGTAACCTGCTCCAGCTCCGCCAGATCGCCGCGATCCGTGGCCTGGTGGCCAACCCGAAGGGCGAGATCATCCCGCGGCCGATCAAGTCGAGCTACCGCGAGGGTCTCACCGTGCTGGAGTACTTCATCTCCACGCACGGCGCCCGGAAGGGCCTGGCCGACACGGCGCTGCGTACCGCCGACTCGGGTTACCTGACCCGGCGTCTGGTGGACGTCTCGCAGGACGTGATCATCCGGGAGGACGACTGCGGTACGGACCGCGCCATCCGGATGCCGATCGCGTCCAATGTCGACGGCAAGCTGGACCGGCACGAGTACGCCGAGACCAGCGTGTACGCCCGCAGCATCGCCGACGACATCAACGACTCGGACGGCAAGGTGATCGCCGAGGCGGGCAGCGACCTGACGGCCATCCTGACCGACAAGCTGATCGCCGCCGGGGTCGACGAGGTACGCATGCGCAGCGTGCTGACCTGCGAGTCCAAGGTCGGTGTCTGTGCGGCCTGCTACGGCCGTTCGCTGCCGACCGGCAAGCTGGTGGACGTCGGTGAGGCGGTCGGCATCATCGCCGCCCAGTCGATCGGTGAGCCCGGTACCCAGCTGACGATGCGTACGTTCCACACCGGCGGCGTCGCGGGTGAGGACATCACGCAGGGTCTGCCCCGGGTGCAGGAGATCTTCGAGGCCCGGATCCCGAAGGGCAAGGCGCCCATCGCGGAGACCCCGGGTCGGGTGCGGATCGAAGAGGGCGAGAAGTCGCGGAAGATCATCCTGATCCCGGATGACGGCAGCGACGAGATCGTCCACGACAAGATCCCGCGCCGGGTACGGCTGCGCACCAACGACGGTGACGGCATCGGCGTCGGCGAGAAGTTGACCGAGGGCACCATCGACCCGCACGAGCTGCTGCGGATCCTTGGGCCGCGTGCGGTGCAGCTGCACCTGGTCAGTGAGGTGCAGGATGTCTACCGGTCGCAGGGTGTGCTGATCCACGACAAGCACATCGAGATCATCATCCGTCAGATGCTGAAGCGGGTGACGGTGATCGACTCCGGCTCGACCGACTTCCTGCCGGGTTCCCTGGTGGATCGGGCGCAGTTCGAGTCGGAGAACCGCCGTTCGGTGGCCGAGGGCGGCGAGCCGGCTTCGGGTCGTCCGATGCTGATGGGTATCACGAAGGCCTCGCTCGCGACTGATTCGTGGCTGTCGGCGGCCTCCTTCCAGGAGACCACCCGGGTGCTCACCGACGCGGCGATCCAGGCCAAGAGCGACTCGCTGATCGGTCTGAAGGAGAACGTGATCATCGGGAAGCTGATCCCGGCCGGTACCGGTATCTCCAAGTACCGCAACATCCGGGTGGAGCCGACCGAGGAGGCGAAGCAACGGGTCTACTCGATGACCGGGTACGCCGAGACCGACTACGGGTTCGGCCCCGCCAGTGGCCAGGCCGTACCGCTGGACGACTTCGATCTGGGTTCGTTCGGCCGGTAACTCACGTACGGCAGACGGCCGGTCACCCCATCCGGGGTGGCCGGCCGTTTCGCGTGTCCGGAGGCGGATTCGTACAAGCGGCGAGGCCGGCGTCGCGGGCACAGTCATGGGTGAGCGCGATCACTTTTGATACGAGACTGTTCCGTATTGGAAATGCCCTGGGTAACGTCGCGCTTGAGCAAATACGAGACGTAGACGTATCGATAGGGGAAGTCGCAGTGGAGCCAACCGAAGCCGCCGGACACCCACGGCGCTGGTCCATTCTCGCCGTACTGGTGGTCAGTCTGCTGGTGGTGGTGCTCGACAACACCGTGCTCAACGTCGCGATGAAGTCGATCGCCGACCCGGTGCACGGACTCGGCGCCACCCAGAGCGAGCTGGCGTGGTCGATCAACTCGTACACCCTGGTCTTCGCGGGGTTGCTGTTCACCTTCGGCGTGCTCGGCGACCGGTTCGGCCGCAAGCGCATGCTGCTGCTCGGCATGGTGCTCTTCGGGCTGGCGTCGCTGGCATCGGCGTACGCCCAGAGCCCGGAACAGCTGATCGGCGCGCGGGCGCTGATGGGCATCGGCGGAGCGGCGATCCTGCCGGCCACGCTGTCGATCATCACCAACGTGTTCGACCCGAAGGAGCGGGCCCGCGCGATCGGCGTCTGGGCCGGTGCCGTCGGGCTGGGGGTGGCGATCGGCCCGATCGTCGGCGGCGCGCTGCTGGAGCGGTTCTGGTGGGGGTCGGTGTTCCTGATCAACGTACCGATCCTGCTGGTCGGGCTGGCGGTGGCGGCGCTGCTGGTGCCG
>JBOGDG010000478.1:0-3068 GCA_050701655.1 Micromonosporaceae bacterium | reverse complement strand
ACAGGC
Organism: Micromonosporaceae bacterium; assembly: GCA_050701655.1. Classification (GTDB taxonomy): domain Bacteria; phylum Actinomycetota; class Actinomycetes; order Mycobacteriales; family Micromonosporaceae; genus WHSM01. The sequence continues at coordinate 3,062 of JBOGDG010000478.1, read as the reverse complement.
CGGTGTGTGCCGGCGGCCAACGTCACGGTCGTGGTCACCGTCTGCCAGCTGGTCCACGCGCCCGTGCCGGGGAAGTCGACGGCCCCGGCGCCGGCGCCGTTGACCGTCAGGCCCATCGGTCGGTTCGCCGTGGTCCCGTTCGCGAACCGGAACGTGAGCCGGTACGTGCCCGCAGACGCGGCGGTCACGGTCCACTCCACATAAGAGCCGGTCACGTTCGTGGTGTTGCAGAACCCGGTGCCCGAGAACCCAGCGTGATCAGAGTCCACGGTGCCGTCGCAGACTCCGTCCTCGGCCTCGTACCGGCTGGTGGGCGACGGCTCCCCCTCGCCGACCACCACGTCGAGGTGGTCGACGTTGGGACCGCCGTTGGAGGTGGTCGCCGTGGCGCGAATGGTGTTGGGCCCGGCTCTCAGGTTCGCCCTGGCGATGGCGGTTTTCCACAGACTCCAGGCGCCGGTGTCCGGGAAGGCCTGTTGCGCAGCCGCCAACGCTCCGTTGACCCGGATGTCCATGGGGCGGTTGGTCGTGGTGCCGTTGGCGTAGTCGAACACCAGCGTGGCGGGGCCGTCCTCAGCAGCGGTCACCGTCCACTCCACGTAGCTGCCGGTCACGTTGGTGTAGTTGACGAAGCCCTCGCCGGAGAAGCCCGAGTGGTCGGAGTCCACAGTGCCCTGCGAGATGGTCGCCTTCTCCGCCTCGTACCGGGTCGCCGTGCCGGCCCGCGACACCCGGTACATCACGGTGCCGTGCGGCGGCACGCTCGCGCTGATGCTCCCCGTGGTGGTCCGGGAGGACTTGGTCCACAGATCCTTCAGGGTGTACGACGCGGAGCCGCCCAACCCGATCGCCGCCGCCGACGTGCCGATCGTCGCCGTGGTGGTGGTCTCGTTGGAGAGCGCGACCGCGCGGTCGCCGTTGGCGAGCACCTTGCTGTAGACGACCCGCCCGCTCGAGTTGCTGATCACCGTGGCCTGCCGGCCCAGCGGATCCTGGTCGACGGCGATCACGTCGGTGTTCTTCAGGATCGTGAAGGTGTCCTCGTTGACCTTGCGCAGGTCGCTGCCGATCAGCAGCGGCGCCGCCATCATCGCCCAGAGACTGAAGTGGGTGCGGTACTCGGTGGCGGTCATCCCGCCGTTGCCCACCTCCAGCATGTCCGGGTCGTTCCAGTGGCCCGGGCCGGCGTACTGCGGGAGGTTGCGGTTGAACTGGGCCTTGCCGATCATGCTGGTCCAGTTGTCGCTGATGTCCCCGGTGGTACGCCACAGGTTGCCGACGTTCTTGCCCCAGGTCCACACCTTGGGGTCGCTGCGGCCCCACTCGCAGATCGAGTAGACGATCGGGCGCCCGGTGGCGGCGAGCGCGTCGCGCATCTTCGTGTAGCGCTGGATCGCGTCGACGCCCTGGTTGTTGCAGTTGTCGTACTTGAGGTAGTCGACACCCCAGGAGGCGAACAGTCGGGCGTCCTGGTACTCGTGCCCAAGGGCGCCGGGGAACCCCGCGGTGTTGCAGGTCTTGGTGCCGGCACTGGTGTAGATGCCGAACTTCAGCCCCTTGGAGTGCACGTAGTCGGCGAGCGCCTTGATTCCGTTCGGGAACCGTACCGGGTCGGGCACCAGATTGCCGTTCGCGTCCCGCTGCGGCTTGGCCCAGCAGTCGTCGATGTTGACGTACTCGTAGCCGGCGGCTTTCAGTCCGCGGGAGACGAAGATGTCGGCGATCCCCTTGATCATCGCCTCGTTGAAGTCTGCCCGGCAGTGTGTGGTGTTCCAGTTGTTGAAGCCCATCGGAGGGGTACGCGCCATGCCGTTGTCCAGCGCGTACGCCGGCGCCGGGGCGCTCACCACCGCGACCGTCGTGGTGACCGCGGTGAGCGTCGCCGCGCTGGCGACCAGCGTGGTCGCCGCGGCGAGCGCCGCCAGCAATCGTCGTGATGCGGTCACTGCTGTACCTCCAGGTAGTCGACGTTGGGTCCGCCGTTCGCGGTGGTCGCGGTGGCGCGGACGGTGTTGGCTCCCGCGTTCAGGTACGCGCTCATCGACCTGGTCTGCCAGGTGGACCAGGCTCCGGTGCCGGGGAACGCCAGCTCGTCGGCGGCCAGTGCGCCGTTGACCCGGATGTCCATCGGCCGGTTCGTCGAGGTGCCGTTGGCGTACCGGAAGGTCAGGGTGCGCGACCCGGCGGTGGCAGCGTTCACCGTCCACTGCACGTAGCTGCCGACCTCGTAGTAGTAGTTGACGAAGCCGCCGCCGGAGAAACCGGCGTGGTCGGAGTCGACCTGGCCGCGGTAGATGGTCGCGTTCTCCGCTTCGTACCGGCTGGATGCCGTCGCCACCTGCCGGTACGCGCGCAGGTTACGGATCAGCAGATGACAGTTCTGGAGCGAGCCGGAGCTGTCGCCGAGCGACCGGTAGATGCCGAACTTCGGGTGCACCCAGTCTCGGAGCCAGGTGTCGACGCCGCTGCGCGAGACGTCGAGCACGGTGCTGCCCGCGCTGCGGATGACCCAGCGCACCCGGCCGTTCGGCGCGTCCCCGACCGTCATCTCGAACTCGATGTCGATCCACCGGTTGTGCAGCGCCACCAGGTCGGTCCGCCCCACCAGGGTGCCGGACCCGAACACCTTCAGCTCGATCGTCTGGGCGCCGTTGACCCGGCGCAGCGACGTGACGATGATCGGCGGGGTGCTGCCCGGCGCCTTCATCTGCATGATGTGGGTGAAGCTGGTGGTCGCCTTCAAGGAGCTGGGAATGTACATCGAGTACGTGATCCGCCAGGTCTGCCCCTTGTACATCCGCACCACGCTGCCGCCGGCGGGCCAGCGCATCCCCCGTACCTCCTGGCGCTGCCGGTCGGTGTACGTGTCCCGGTCGACCATGTGCATGTTGAACCGGTAGTTGTTGTCCGCCACGTAGATGTGCGGCTGCCCCGCCGGGTGCGAGTTCGCCCGGTCGTCCTCCACCCCGTCGAAGACCCGCATGCCGTCCCGGCTCGGCTCGGGCGCCCAGCGCAGCTCCCACGCCGCCTGCGCGCCCGGCTCCGAGCCCAAGGCTGGCGGC
>JBOGDG010000477.1:0-3096 GCA_050701655.1 Micromonosporaceae bacterium | reverse complement strand
ACTTCAGCACCACCGCGGCGAACGCCTCGTTCAGCTCGAACAGGTCGATGTCGTCGACGGTCAGCCCGGCGGTCTTCAGCACCTTCTGGGTCGCCGGAGTGGGGCCGGTCAGCATGATCGTGGAGTCGGCGCCGCTGGTCGCGGTCGCCACCACCCGGGCCCGTGGGGTGAGCCCGGCGGCCTGCCCGGCCGCCTCGCTGCCCACCAGCACCAGCGCCGCGCCGTCCACGATCCCGGAGGAGTTACCCGGCCCGTGTACGTGGTTGATCTTCTCCACCCAGTGGAACTTCTGCAGCGCCACCGCGTCGAAGCCGCCGGCGTCGCCGATCATCTCGAACGAGGCGGGCAGCTTGCCGAGCCCTTCCAGGGTCGAATCGGGGCGCATGTGCTCGTCGTGGTCCAGCACGGTGATCCCGTTGCGGTCGGTCACCGGCACCACCGACTTGGCGAAGTACCCGCCGGCCCACGCCTTCGCGGCCAGCTCCTGGCTGCGCAGCGCGTACCGGTCGACGTCCTCGCGGGAGAAGCCCTCGATGGTGGCGATCAGGTCGGCCCCGATCCCCTGCGGTACGAAGTACGTGTCGTACGCGGTCTCCGGGTCCATCGCCCAGGCGCCGCCGTCGGAGCCCATCGCGACCCGCGACATCGACTCGACGCCGCCGCCGATCACCAGCTGGTCCCAGCCGGCGCGTACCTTCTGGGCGGCGATGTTGACCGCCTCCAGCCCGGACGCGCAGAACCGGTTGAGCTGGATGCCGCCGACCGTGTCGGGCAGCCCGGCGGCGATCGCCGCCACCTTGGCGATGTCCGAACCCTGGTCGCCGATCGGTGTCACCACACCGAGCACCAGGTCGTCGATCAGCGCCGGATCCAGGTCAGGGTGCCGCCGGCGCAGCTCGTCGATCAGCCCCACCACCAGCGAGATCGGCTTCACACCGTGCAGCGAACCGGTCTTCTTGCCGCGCCCTCGCGGGGTCCGGATCGCCTCGTAGATGAAGGCGTCAGTCACGTTCATCAGCTCCTTGTAGCCGCTGGACTCAGAGGGTCCGCGAGATGAGTTCCTTCATGATTTCGTTGGCACCGCCGTAGATCCGCTGTACGCGGCTGTCGGTGAACATCCGGGCGATCGGGTACTCCAACATGTAGCCGTACCCGCCGAAGAGCTGCAGACACCGGTCGACCACCTCGTTCTGCCGGTCGGTGAGCCAGTACTTCGCCATCGCCGCCGTGGTGACGTCCAGCTCGCCCTTCAGGTGGCGCACGATGCAATCGTCCAGGAATGTCCGGCCCACTCTGGCCAGCGTGGCACATTCGGCCAGCTCGAAACGGGTGTTCTGCAGCGCGAACAGCGGCTTGCCGAACGCCTGCCTCTCCTTCGTGTACGCCAGCGTGGTCTGCACCGCCAGCTCCATCACCGACACCGCGGTGATCGCGATCAGCAGCCGCTCCTGGGGCAGCTGCTGCATCAGCTGGATGAAGCCCATCCCCTCGGCGGGACCCAGCAGGTTGCTCACCGGCACCCGCAGCTCGTCGAAGGACAGCTCGGCGGTGTCGTTCGCCTTCAGCCCGGCCTTCTGCAGGATCCGGCCACGTTGGAAGCCCGGCGTGTCGTCGGAGACCTCGGCGACGATCAGTGACACCCCGGCGGCGCCCTGACTGGGGTCCGTCTTCGCCGCGATCACGATCAGGTCGGCGATGGCGCCGTGGGTGATGAAGGTCTTGGCGCCGGAGATGACGTACTCGTCGCCATGGCGTGTGGCCCGGGTGGTTATCGACTGCAGGTCCGAGCCGGTGCCGGGCTCGGTCATCGCGATCGCGGCCACCGACTCGCCGCTGGCCAGCTTCGGCAGCCAGGCCCGCTTCTGCTCCTCGGTGCCGTACGCCAGCAGGTAATGGGCCACGATGCCGGAGTGCACGCTCATCGCCAGCGCGCTCTCGCCCGCCTGCACCTGCGCCTCGTAGATCGCCCCCTCGTGCGCGAAGGTGCCGCCTCCGCCGCCGTACTCGGTGGGGATCGAGACGCACAGCAGGCCCAGATCGCCGGCCCGGCGGTAGATGTCGTGGTCGGGGTGGCCCTGCGCCGCGTACCGCTCGTACTGCGGCACGACCTCCTTGGCGAAGAAGGTGTACGCGAGCTCGCGTACCGCCTCCACCTCGTCGTCCGACCAGGGCGATCGGTACGCCGGGCCGGCGCCAGCAGCTTCTCCCATGACCTGACCTCCGCACGGTGGGCTTCACAGGAAACCGGGCTTGAGCTAATTTTGATTAACATAACCGCCGCCTGTGGTGCGCTGTCAACGGCATCCGTGCGGCGTACCGTGTGCTAGGCCAGTTTTACTTGTGAGATACGTCGCAGGATCCCGCACGGGATCGGACCAGCCGGGGAGGTGAGCGTGACCCAGGTCGAATCGACACCGCCGGCGAAGGTGCCGGGTCCGGGGCGTGATGCGTCAAGGGAGCCGGCACCTTCGGTGAAGCGGCGCCGGGATCGCCGGGCGCAGCTCGCCCAGCTCGCCGCCGAGCTGTTCCGGCGGCACGGCTACCACGCGGTCGGGATCGGCGACATCGCCTCCGCCGCCGGGATCACCGGGCCGGCGGTCTACCGGCACTACACCAACAAGCAGGCGATCCTCGCCGAGGTGCTGCTGTCCGGTGTGGACTGTCTGGCCGCCACGGTGGCGGAGATCCTGGATCGGCCCGGCCCGCCGGCCGAGCGGCTGGACGCGGTCACCGCGGCGCTGGCCAGGCTGGCGCTGGAGCGGCGGGACGCGCTCGCGCTGTGGCGCTGGCTGGGCCGCCATCTGGACCGGGAACAGCAGCAGGAGGTACGCCGCCGTGGCGAGGCGCCGATGGCACGGCTGGCCACCGAGCTGCGCCAGCAGCGGCCGGAGCTCCCCGAGCCGGACGCGATGCTGCTGGCGTACGCCACGATGGCGGTCTTCGGCAGCGCCGCCGACTACACGGTGACGCTCGGGAAGGCCCGCCACGCCGGGCTGCTCCGGGACCTGGCGCGCGCTGTACTAACCAGCGACATGGTGCCCGCGACCGTCGCGGTGGAAGCGGGCCCGACCCAAGCGGCGGGCGCGGTCCCGGCAG
>JBOGDG010000476.1:0-3096 GCA_050701655.1 Micromonosporaceae bacterium | reverse complement strand
CTCATGATCTGCGGCATCGGGCGCTGAGGCACACCAAGCGCGGCGGATCGCGTGCCTCACGGTCCGATGCCGCTGGCCGCCGCCGGCCGGGTCTAGGGCGACCCGTCCGTTCGGCTTCTGACCGGCGGCGGCAGCACCGGCTCGGACCCGCTCGGCCCGGAGCCGGCAGGCACGGACCCGGCGGCGGGCAGTGAGGCGGCCATCCGGCGTACCACCTCGATGAGGTGCTCGGGCGCGGTCGCCAGGTTCAGCCGCACGAAGCCGGTGTAGTCCGCACCGAAGTTGGGGCCGGACGCGAGCGCCACCCGGCCGTGCTCCAGGAAGTGTTCGGCCGGATCCCGCGCCAGCCCGAGCGCACGACAGTCCAGCCAGGTCAGGTACGTGGCCTGCGGCGGGTGGTAGACCACTCCGGGCAGCGCGGGGCCGAGCAGCTCGCCGAGCAGCGTACGGTTCCGGGCCAGGCTGGCCAGCAGCGACGACAGCCACGGCTCCCCGTCCCGGAACGCCGCCTCCGAGGCGATCACCCCCGCCAGGCTGGCGGCGTACTGCACCTCCTCCGGGATCCGCGCCACCTCGGACCAGGACTCGGGGCCGGCCACCAGCAGCGCGGCCTTCAGCCCGGCGAGGTTCCACGCTTTGGAGGCCGACACCGAGGTCACCGCGCGCTGCGCCGCCGGCACCGGCAGCGACCCGAACGGTACGTGCCGCACCCCCTCGTACGTCAGTGGCGCGTGGATCTCGTCGGCGACCACGCGTACGCCGTAGCGATCCGCCAGCGACGCCACCGCGAGCAGCTCGTCGCGGCTGAACACCAGCCCTGTCGGATTCTGCGGGTTGCACAGCAGGTAGACCGCGGCGCCGGCGGCGAAGTCCCGCTCCAGCCGGTCCAGGTCGAGCCGGTAGCCCTCGTCGGTCAACGCCAGCGGGCTCTGCACCAGCCGCCGGTCGATGTGCCCCAGCCAGAAGAAGAACGGCGGGTACGCCGGCGTGTTCACCACGATCCGCGCGCCCGGCTCGGTGATCAGCAGCAGGATCTCCACGATCCCGCGCATCACGTCCGGCATCAGCACCATCCGGGCCGGATCGGGCTGCCAGCCGTACCGCCGGCCGGCGAACTCGGCGTACGCCTCCGGCAGCCCGCCGGGGTCCGCGTACCCGGTGTCGCCACGGCGTACCGCGTCGTGCAGCGCCTCGGCGATCGGTGGCGCGAGCGGGGTGTCCATCTCGGCGACCCAGGCCGGCAGCACGTCGGCGTCGAAGTGCCGCCACTTCAGGCTGCGTCGCTGTTTCAGCTCTTCCAGGGTGTACGCGGCTAAGGGGTCACTCATGCCGCCCATCCTTACACCGCCGCGCCTGTCGGGCATCCCGGGTAAGGTCCGGGACATGGAGCGCTTCACCCGTGATCTGGTGTGGCAGCGGGCCGCCACCCCCGGTGTCGAGCACACGATGATCGATGACACCCGGGGGCTGCGCGCTCGGGGCACGGTGGTGGCCGGCGAGCCGCGGGCGTACACCCTGCGTTACAGCCTGGCCACCGATGACCGGTGGGGCACCACCCACGTGGAGGTGGAGACCGAGGGCGCGGGTTGGCGCCGCCGGGTGCGGCTGATCCGCTCCGGCCGCGAGTGGCAGGTCACCACCAACGAGCACGGCGGCGATCCGCGGATGGCGCTGCCCGGCACCGAGGCGCCGGAGAAGCTGCGCGACGCGATCGACGTCGACCTGGGCTTCTCGCCGTTGTTCAACTCGCTGCCGGTGTTCCGTTCCGGTCTGCTGAGCAAGCCGGAGGGTACGCGGGAGACGTACCTGATGGCGTTCATCACGGTGCCCGAGCTGGTGGTGACGCCGAACGAGCAGACCTACACCGTGCTCGGCGGCGGCCGGATCCGGTACGCCAGCGGCGACTTCTCCGCCGACCTGGATTTCGACCCCGACGGCTACGTACGCCACTACCCGGGCCTAGCCACCCGCCTCTAGTCGGCGAGCACGCCCGAGGCGAGGAAGGAACGCACCGCGTCGGTGTACGGCGCCAGGTCGAGCCCCTGCTCGGCGATCCAGTCGTCGTTGAAGTACGTGTGGGCGTAGCGTTCCCCGCCGTCGCAGAGCAGCGTGACCACACTCCCCGTCTCGCCGGCCGCCCTCAGCTGGGAGATCAGCCCGAACGCGCCCCACAGGTTGGTGCCGGTGGAGCCGCCGATCCGCCGCCCCAGCAGCTCCGAGGCGACCCGCATCGCCGCCAGCGACGCCGCATCCGGCACCCGGGCCATCCGGTCCACAATGGACGGTACGAACGACGGCTCGACCCGGGGCCGCCCGATCCCCTCGATCCGGGAGCCCCGCTCGGTGGTGTAGCCCGGATTCTCGCCCACCCAGCCCTGGTAGAAGGCGGAGTTCTCCGGGTCCACCACCAGCAGCTTCGTCGAGTAGCACTTGAAGCGCACGTACCGGCCGATGGTGGCGCTGGTGCCGCCGGTGCCGGCGCCGACCACCACCCAGCGCGGAATCGGGTGCCGTTCCAGTGACATCTGCTCGAAGATCGACTCGGCGATGTTGTTGTTGCCGCGCCAGTCGGTGGCGCGCTCGGCGTAGGTGAACTGGTCCATGAAGTGGCCGCCGATATCGTCGGCGAGCCAGCGCGCCTCCACGTACACCTTGGCGGGGTCTTTCACCAGGTGGCACTTGCCGCCCTGGAACTCGATCAGCTCGATCTTCTCCGGGCTGGTGTTCGCCGGCATCACGGCGATGAACGGCAGCCCGAGCATCCGCGCGAAGTACGCCTCGCTGACCGCGGTCGAGCCGCTGGACGCCTCCACGATGGGGGTGCCCTGGCAGATCCAGCCGTTGCAGAGCGCGTAGAAGAACAGCGACCGCGCCAGCCGGTGCTTCAGGGAGCCGGTGGGGTGCACCGACTCGTCCTTGAGGTAGAGGTCGATCCCCCACTCGGGCGGCAGCGGGAACGGCAACAGGTGGGTGTCGGCGCTGCGGTTGGCGTCCGCCTCCACCTGTCTGATGGCGTCGGTCAGCCACGCCCGCGCCGTATCAGAACACCGATCCAACTGCTCCACCCGCTCAACCTATCCCCCACCCCCTCCCCAC
>JBOGDG010000475.1:0-3102 GCA_050701655.1 Micromonosporaceae bacterium | reverse complement strand
GCCCGCCAGTTACGTTCGGCGGGCCGCACGGCCGACACCGCTCTACCGTGAGGCGCTATGGAAGCCCGCACCGTCCATGACCTGACCGTCCTGCTGCCCGGCGAAGACCCGGACGAGCTCGACCTGGCCCACCAGCCGCCGCGCACCGGAGAGACCGTCGCGCGGCAGTGCGTGACCGGCTCGGCGTGGGCGAGGGCGTCCATCCACGATGCTGTCGTCACCAACTCCTGGCTGATCAACGCCGATCTGTCCGCGGCCAGGTTCGCGCGGATCACATTCGACCGATGCGTGCTCCGCGGGTGCAGTCTGGTCGGCACTCACCTCGCGGAATCAGCGTTCAAGAACGTGATCTTCGAGAACTGCCGACTTGACTACGCGACTGTCGACAACGCGCGCAGCGCTGGACCGGTTGCCTTCATCGACTGCTCCTTCACGGAGACGGATCTTCGCCAATGCAGTCTGCGCCACTCCGTGTTTACGGGCTGCCGGCTCGACGCCACCAGCTTCGGGGACTGCGACCTGCGAGATGCGGATCTGCGCGAGAACGACCTCACCCAACTCAGTGGTGCCGTGTCCCTTCGCGGCGCGATCCTCGCCGAGGAACAGCTGCCCGCACTGACCGAGGCTCTGGTACGGGATCTTGAGCTGAAGATCAGGAAGTCGTGAGCGGCCCGATCTCCGCGCCGCTATCCGGACCCGGCGACACTGGCGGGATTGCACGGCGAAGTGCGGCGATGGCGGTCGGTGCGCTGGTGGGCCGGGTGACCGGCTTCGGCCGTACGGCGGTGATCGGCGCCGCGCTGGGGGCCGGCCTGGTGGGCGACGCGTACGCCACCGCGGTGATGCTGCCGGGGATCCTCTACGAGGTGCTGCTCGGCGGCACGTTGGCCGGGATCCTGGTCCCGCTGCTGGTGCGGGCCCGCGAGTCGGACGCCGACCGCGGCGAGGCGTATCTGCAGCGCCTGCTCACCCTGGCTGTGGTGGTGTTCGCGGGCGCCACCGCCCTGCTCGCGGCGATGACACCGTTCGTGGTCGGCCTGCTGACTACCGAAGCGACCAGCCCGGCCGCACGGGATCTGCTCGCCAGCCTGACGTACCTGCTGGTGCCGACCGTCTTCTGCTACGGCCTCGGTGCGGTGCTCGCCGCCGCGGTCAACTCGCGAGACCACTTCGCCACGCCCACCTGGGCGCCGGTGGCGAACAACCTCACCCTCATCGCGATCGGACTCGTCTTCCTCACGCTCCCCGGCCAATCGACGCTGACCCCGGAGACGATCACCGTCACGCAGGTGGTGGTGCTCGGCGGCGGCACCCTGCTCGGCGTGGCCGTGCAGGCGTACACGCTGTGGTTCGTCGCTCGCCGGCTCGGCGTGCGGTGGCGCTGGCGATTCGACTTCCGTGCACTTCGTCTGACGCAGCTCGCCGGGCTCCTCGGATGGACTCTGCTCTACCTCGCCGTCAGTCAGGTCGCGGTGTTCCTGATCCTCGCCCTGGCCAAGAGCGCAGGAGATCGCGGCTCCGCCGGACCCTTTGTGTACGGCAACGGCTGGCTGCTGCTGATGATGGGGTACGGCATCGCGGCGCTGCCGATCATCATCGCCCTGGTGCCGCGGATGGGATCGTCGCGTTCGACCGCGGACCCCACAGCGCTCGACCACAACGTGCGGCTCGGCTCCCGTCTGATCACGGTGGTCGGCGTGCCGGTCAGCCTCGGGTTGGCGATTCTCGGCGAGCCGCTGGCGGTGGTGCTGTTCGAGTGGCACCGGTACACCCATGAACAGGCCCTCGACAGTGGTCTGGTGATCGCTGTCGCCGGACTCGGTCTACTGCCGTACGCGCTGAGCCAACTCCAGGTCTTCGCTTTCTACGCGGTCTCGGATGCCCGTACCCCCGCACTGCTGAACATCCCGGTGACCGCGCTGCGCGTCGCCCTCGTCCTCGCCCTCTACGCCGCGGTGCCGGTCAGGTACGCGGTGCCCGCCCTGATGGCGGGCAACGTCGTCGCCTTCGCCGCGGCAGCCGTGCTGGGCCATCGTCTGCTGAGACGCAGGCTGGGCAGACACGCCGGCGACGCCGCCGGTCCGTACCGTCGAGTGGCGCTGGCCGGGGCCGCAGCGGCGCTGGTTGCCTGGCCCCTGGTTTCGGTGATCGCGGGATGGTTCGGTGACACGAAGCTGGCCAGTCTCGGCCAGCTCGCCGTCGGTGGTGCGGCACTCGTGGCCGTCTATGTCGGGGTGGGGTACCTGCTCCGGGTCGCCGAGCTCCGCGCCGTTACGGACCGACTCGTGGGCCGAATCAGACCGTCACGGAGCTAGTGTCGCGGCGTACCGGTACCGCCACCTCCACCAGTACCGGGAAGTGGTCGCTGGCACAGCGTACGTCCGGGGTGTCGAGCACCTGGTAGCCCGTGACCGTGCAGCGCGGGTCGGCGAACACCGCGTCGATCCGGCGCCGCGGCGAGGCCACGCTGAACGTCGGTGTCTTCGCCGCCCCGGCCACCCCCGCCGCGTCGGCGCGCCCGTCAGCGAGGGTGCGCCACGCCAACGTGCCGGCGGTGTCGTTCAGGTCGGCGGCGAGCAGCACCGGATCCACCGACGAGCTGATCGCCGCCCGCAGCAGGGCCGCCTGGGTGGGACGTTCCACCGGGTCGGTGGACAGGTGCGTGCCGGCCACCAGGAAGCGGCTCCCCGCGACGGAGCACCGGGCGAAAGCCGCCCCGCGCATGTGCCGCCCCGGGGTGAGGGGGTACCGCATGCTCCACGCCTGGTGTACCCGTACCCGCAGGTCGACCAGGATCAGGTTGCCGAGCGCGGGGCCGCCGCCGGAGGCGACCAGCAGCCCGCAGCGGCGAGCCAGCTCGGCACACCTGTGGCGCCACCGGAACCGGCGCGGCGCCTCCTGCACGGACACCACGTCGGGGGCGGCGGCGCGGATCACCCGTACCAGCGCGCCGGCGTCGTCGTGCAGGCCGTGCACGTTGTACGTCAGCAGCCGCAACCCGGCGGGCTTCTCGGCCGTCGGCGGCGGGTGGGGCCGTGGCGGCGGGTCGGCCGTTGGGGGGCCGGGCATCGCGCTACCGGCGGCGGGCCAGGTCGCCGGCAC
>JBOGDG010000474.1:0-3108 GCA_050701655.1 Micromonosporaceae bacterium | reverse complement strand
GGTCGGGGTCAGTGGGTGAGGGCGGGGGTGGGTGCGGAGACCGGCGCGTCCCAGTCGATGTGGTACTCGAACTGCTTGGCGTACTTCTCGGGCTTGGCGAACTTCATCGCCACCGGCATCAGCAGATCGCGCAGCACCCGCGCGATCGGGCCGGCCGCCTTGTCACTGTTGATCCGCGCCGCCCGCGCGATGATCCGCTCACACCGCTCCCGCCGTAGCCCCTCGTACGCCCGGAAGGCCTGCTGGTGGGGCAGGTCCCGCAGGCAGCGGGCCAGCTGGACCGCGCTCTCGATGGCGAGTGAGGCGCCCTGGCCGGAGCTGGGCGAGGTGGCGTGCGCGGCGTCGCCGATCAGCACCATCCGGCCCCGGCTCCAGGTCGGTACGGAAGGGATGTCCTCCAGCGAGCCGGTGACCAGCAGCGTCGCCGGGTCGGTACGCCGGATCAGCTCCACCGCGGGCGAGCGGTCCTCGGCGAACGCCTCGACCAGGATCCGCTGCCACTCCTCGGGGCTGGTGCGCTGGGCCTCGGCGAGCGTCATCGGCTGCTGGTGCGGCAGGTTGGCGAACCACCCGCCGGCTCCGTCGGCGTACACCTGGTAGCCGAAGAACGCCCGCTTGCCGAAGATCATCGGCATCTTGCCGCCGGTGTCCGCCAGCCCGGTTTCGTCCATCCGGGCGCCGAACCCGATCAGCCCGGTGTAGCGGGGGCGGGGCGCGTCCGGGTCGATCAGCGTACGGACGGTGGAGCGGATCCCGTCGGCGCCGATCAGGATGTCCGCGCGCGCGGCGCTGCCGTCGGCGAAGTGCGCCAGTACGCCATCGCCGGTGTCCTCCGCGCTGAGCAGCCGCTTGCCGTGCTCGGTGGGTACGCCGCGGGCGGCGGCCTCGTCGTACAGCGCGCGGTAGAGCTCGGACCGCCACACGAACTGCATCGGCGTGGTCCCCGGCGGGGTGCCGAACTCGCCGAGCTGCTTGCCGGTCCAGCTCCGCAGCACGATCGCGTCCATCGGTACGCCGATCCGGCGTACCGCTTCGTCGGCGCCGATCACAGCGAGCGCGCCGAGCCCGTTGGGTGCGATGCTCAGCCCGCCGCCGATGCCGTCGGCGGTGCTCCGGTACGCCTCGTACACCGTCGCGTCGATGCCGGCCCGGTGCAGCGCCATCGCCGCCACCGGACCGCCGATTCCGCCGCCCATCACCAGCGCGGTCTTCACCTGTGACATGGGTTCTCCCTGGTCGTGAGCCGTGTGCGGCTCGGTGCGTGGGTCGGGTGAACCGGTCCGGGACGCGGTGTTGCCGCACCCCACCGGGGTCCGTCCTGGTTCAGGTCGCGGGGCCGCCTCCGTCGCCGAAGTCAGGCACCTCGCCGGTGTCGTGATACGCCTGCCACTGCGCCAGCCCGGGGAACGATCCGGCGGTGAGCTCCGCCAGCAGGGCGCGCAGCCAGCTCGCCTCGGTCTCCCGGAGCGCCAGGTCGTACTCGTTCTCGATCAGGAACAGCCGGGGGAGTGCGGCGCTGTGTTCGGTGAGCGCCGCGCGCTGCTTCGCCAGCTGGGCGTCGAGCCGCTCCAGCCGCTGGGCCAGCAGCTCCGTCGCCTCGGCGGGCGGGAGGATCGCGAGCACCGAGAGCGCGGCCTCGAACCGGGGCGGCTCCCACTCCGGATCGGCGACCAGCTCACGGGTCCAGTCGGCCAGCTCCTCGCGGCCGGCATCGGTGATCCGGTAGGTCGTACGCTCCGGGCGGCCGCCCTCCCGGTGGCTCTCGGCGGCCTCGATCAGCCCGTGCTTGGCGAGGTTGGCCACCACGGTGTAGAGGGAACCCCACTTCACCTGCATGTCGCGGTCCTTGCCGCGCTCTTTGATCACGGTGGCCATCTCGTACGGGTGCATCGGCCGCTCGATCACCACCGCGAGCACGGCGAGTGCCAGCATGTTGCCCACCTTGCGCCGCTTCGCCGCCATCCCGACCACCTCGCCCACGATTATTCGTGTGCGAGTATACGCACACGAGTAGCCCTCACGGCAACCCCTTTTGCCATGATCATGGAGGAGTGGCGCAGTGCGCAGTGCGCAGTGCGCGGTGAGCGGTGCGGCGGGCGGAGTGGTGCGCTAGAAAGCGCAGGCGACTATCAGTTCGTTGACCTGGCTGGGCTTGATGTCGAGGGTGGTGATCCGGCCGGCGGCGGCCAGGTCGCCGGCGACCTGCGAGAGCAGCGCCGCCTCCTCGGCGGGCGCCAGGATCTCGGCCAGCCCCACCTCGGCGCGCATCGACAGCTTGCGGTCGGACTTGGCGCGGCGTACCTGCGAGAGGGCGCCGCCCACCACCGTCAGCAGCCGGGGGTCGGTGTCGGTGGAGCGGGACACCTCGGCCGGGGAAGGCCACGGGGCGCGGTGGATCGACCCGTACCGCCACCACGACCAGACCTCTTCGGTGACGTACGGCAGGAACGGCGCGAACAGCCGCAGCTGCACCGACAGCGCGAGCGCCAGCGTGGTCTTCGCCGAGTCGGCGCCGGCAGAGCCGCGGGACCCGTACGCGCGTTCCTTCACCAGCTCCAAGTAGTCGTCGCAGAACATCCAGAAGAAGCGTTCGGTGGCGTCCAGGGCGGCGGTGTGGTCGTACCGCTCGAACGCGGCGGTCGCGTCGGCGACGACGCTGGACAGCGTCGAGAGCAGCGCCCGGTCCAGCGGCTCGGTGGCGGTGCCGGTGAGCGACGGCGCCAGCCCGAGTACGAACTTCGACGCGTTGAGCAGCTTCACGGCGAGCCGCCGCCCGACCCGCATCTGGTTCTCGTCGAACGCGGTGTCCATCCCGGGGCGGCCGGACGCCGACCAGTAGCGGACCGCGTCGGCGCCGTACTGCTCCAGCCACTCGGCCGGGGTGACCACGTTCCCCTTGGACTTGGACATCTTCTTGCGGTCCGGGTCCAGGATCCAGCCGGAGATCACCGTACGCCGCCACGGCAGCACGCCGTGCTCCAGATGGCTGCGCACCGTGGTGGCGAACAGCCAGGTACGGATGATCTCGTGGCTCTGCGGCCGCAGGTCCATCGGGAACACCCTGCCGTACAGGTCGGGGTCGCGTTCCCAGCCGCCGGCGATCTGCGG